>VGIZ01000056.1 GCA_016867675.1 Candidatus Aenigmatarchaeota archaeon
GTTTGTTCCTTGCCATACAACCTCCCAGCTGCCGTCAGGCTTCTGCAGCTCAACCCTGTCGATATTGAAATCCCCAGCAGAAACGCCTGTGAAATGAATTTCCAGTGCAGTGGCATAGACGCTGTCTGCAAACCCAAGCTCTATGGCGCTATTGCTGGACAGCGCCTTCTTGCACCATGCTGACGGCGACTTCCATGAATTGCACGAACCATCATTCACACCCACTGCGAATGCAGCCTTCCACGCATCGTTGTAATAATTTGCGGCTGCGGCTGCGGACGCCCACTGGCTCTGCGGGGACTGGCTTGCGCATACTCCGTTATTGCAGCCGTATTGGCAGGAGGAGACCTTTTCCTCCTCAATCGTAAGGTCGCTGAAGCACGCACCGTTGCTGCAGCCCTTGTTATAGCAGTTCCTTTTCCTGTATACGTCGTTCCCCTTGCAATAATTAGCCTGCCAGCCTTCGCAATATGAAGAGCCGCAGTCCTGCTTCAACGTTGGCGTGTCAGTATTGCTGCAGGACGCGTTTGCGGTTCCTGGGTTGTTGCATGTGTATGTCCTCCAGTTCTGGAAAACGTCATTGCCCGAGCATGAAGCATTCCCAACCCAGCCGTCTGTTCCGCATTCGGAGTTTTTCGTGCAGGTCACGTTGCAGCTCTGGTTGGTTGCAGGCTTGCTGTTCTGGGTGCTGCAGTTGTTCATGTCAATGCACGTCCTTGTCTGCTGGTTGCCTATGCAGGTGCCCCAGTTGGAACACACCCAGCTCTCGTTGCAGGCTGTCTGGTTTCCTTCATAGCCTGTCAGCCTTACCGCGTCCACGCACCCCCAGTAGCCCGGCTTGGTCGTCACCCTCACCTTCCTGGCAAGGTAGCTCTTTGCCGCGAATGTTACGCCTAGGACGCAGTTCCTGTTGGTGCCCTGCCACACGGTATCCGAGCTTCCGTCATCCTTTACGAGCTCGACCCTGGCTGCGTCGAAGTCTGCTTGGGAAGCCCCGTTGAAGTATATCTCCAGCCCGGAGGCATAGACGCTGCTGCTGAACGTCAGCTCTATGCTCCCGTTGCCTGACGCTGTTTTCTTGCACCAGGCAGAATTCGCCTTCCACGAGTTGCAGGAACCGTCATTGGCCCCTGTCGCGAATGCAGCCTTCCAGTTGTCGTTGTAATACTCGGCGGATGAGGCTGCGGACGCCCACTGGCTTTGCGGGGACTGATTTGCGGGCGAGGAAACGACCACGGTGCCGTTGTTTGTTGTCACGCCTGCAACAGTCTGCAGCAGCTCGTTGACCAGCGTGACGCCCGCCAGGCCGATGCTGCCTGTTCCGGCTTTCGTGGCGTTGAATGTTATTGTTGCAAGGTTGCCCGTGCCGCTGATGCCATTCTGCGTGCCAATCCGTGTGACAGCCAAGTTGACCCTGCCTTTGGTGTTGTTTGTGCTGTTCGTTGAGAATGTGCTCGCTCCGTCCTTCTTCAGGAAGTTTCCTTCCGTTATGCTGACAGCATTCATTATCGTGGAGTTGAAAAGCAGTACCACATCAAATGCATACACCGTGACAGGCGAGTCTATGGTTATGTTGATGCTGAAGCCGTCGCCGAGAATCACGCCTGCGTAGCCTGGCGTCACGTTGACAGGCGGGTCAAGCACAGGCGGGCTCTCGTCCTGCACGCCGAAGTTCTTGCCGACGGTGGCAAGGTCGAAGACGTCTATCCTGTCAACGGTGTTCGCAACATCTGCATTGGGGTTCCAGTTTGGATCCCCCGGTTCGGAGCCGTATGCCAGCCCGACCGCTGCCAAATCAAATATGTCAACCCTGGCGTCATTGTTCGTGTCGCCTTTCAGCAGGTTCCTGTTCATCAGCATGGCAAGGTCAGTGACACCCACCTTCCCGTCGTGGTTCATGTCCTGCAAGGCCGCAGCCGAGGCGGAAGCAGACACCGACAAAAGCATGATTACGCAGCTAAGAAGCGCAAGCGCCAGCGCCCCACCCGTCTTTTTCATCTCATTCACGCCGCTATGTTTATCACACTGCTGCCTGAAACCGGTATGTTCAAGGCCTGCAGGTCTGGACCGACTATCGTCACATTACCAAGGCTCAGGCTCGCTGCCCCCGCCGCGTCCGCGCTGAAGACAACATCCATCAGCACGCCGCTGCCTGAAACCCCGCTTTGGGTGCCCATCCTTGTATTCCCATAGCGTATCCTGCCGTTGGAATGGTAGTTCGTGATTACAGGATACGTGCTTGCTCCATCCTGCTTCAGGAAGCCCCCCTCTGTTGCATTCGTGGCATTTATTTTGCTGTTGTCATAGTTGAGGTCAAACTGAACCGCATAGATGCTCTCCGTTGTATTGATATAGACATACATGCTGAAGGTTGAGTTTTGTGACTTGCTTATGCTCAGTGTGCTTGGCATGAGGCAGATGCCGTTGCAGCCGCTGCTTGGCTCGGCTGGCGGCGCGTACGTGCAATTCCGGGTCTCTGTCCTTGAGCTTGTGCCGCACAATGTGTCTGTGCACGTCCTTGTCTGCGAACCCTGCGGCGAGCATGACGACCACACCGCGCAGTCCCATGAAGGGCTGCAGGGCGCCGCCCCGCCGCCTCCCCCGCCACCGGAAGAGCCTCCGCCACTGTTAGTGACTGTAGTAGTTCTGTTTGCTGTCTGGTTCTGCTGGGTGGCGCTTGTGCCGTTGCTGGCAGGCTGCGTTCCCGAAGAGCTTGACGCGCTTGCCTGATCCCCGCCGGACTGGTTTTGTGCGGGTGTTCCTATGACCAGGCCTGACAGGTTGTTCTGCGCAACCCCCGCATTTATGCCGCTGCTGCCCTGCGGGCTAAAGGTGACGAAACCGGTGATGGAAGCCGCATAAATGCCTGCAGCGGCGACTACCAAAATGACGACCAGAGCCAGAACCAATGCTGCCCCTTTCAAGCTATCATCCCCGGAACTTCTTGGATACAAGTTTTTTAAGGCTTGTTGTCAGCACGCCTTGCCGTAGTTGATTCCCACAGTAGCCAGGTCAAAGATGTCTATCTTGCCGTCGTTGTTGATGTCAGCCTTCTGGCAGCTGCCGCTGACAGACTGCCAGTAGCAGATACCCACCCTTGCGAGGTCAAATATGTCAATCCTGTTGTTCCAGTCGGAGTCGCCTGAGACGCAGAGGCCGTCTTTGTAGCATATCACATTCTGGTCAGCGCATGCATAGCATGAGTTTGAATATGTAGCATATTTTGGAGTGTAACCGGCTCCTCTGTCGCCGCACGCGGGCTTGTACAAATCAATGCATGCATCCGGCCTTGGCAGGGGGCATGGAGTCCAGCCGACAGGGCAGAGCGGATCACTCATACAATTCCCGTTGTAGCACACCTTTCCCGACCCGCAGATATTCCCGCAGTAGCCGCAGTTGCTGTTGTTCATCAGCAGGTTTGTTTCACAGCCGTCCGACGGGTTCTGGTTGCAGTTCGCGGTCCCCGCTGCGCATGAAGTGCAGGCAACACCGGAGCAGTAGGCTGATGTGCCGCAGTTTTCATTCCCAGAGCCGCCTGTTGATGAAGGCCACTCAAGGCAGGCATCGGCATCATAATTTCCGCAGCTTTGCTTGTAGTTGCCGCTGCATCTGGTTTTTCCTGCAGTGCAATCTGCTATACAGGGTGCGGTGGTCTTCATGAGATACAAGTCGCGGTCTTTCTGCCCGGTCACAACGAACTGCTCGCCGTCTATCAGCAGCGCCCTGCCCTTCTCTGTGCTACTTGTTGTAAAGGCTTTTTTCCACAGGACATCACCCGATGGCGTGACCTTTATGAGTTCTATGTCATTATCTTTCGTGGCAAGGACAATGTAATTCCCGCCCGAATCTATCTTGACGGAGTTGCCTTCGCCGCTGTCTAAAATCCTATCCCACACTTTAATCCCGTTTGAAAGTGCCTTCAGGAGGTAGACATTTCCGTCTTTGCTGCCAGCAACCAAATAATATCCGTCTGGAGTTAATTCGATTGAGTTCCCAACACCTGTTCCATAAATCTCGCTCCAATACTTATTTCCCTGAAAGTCTATGCTAAGGATATAAATGTAGGATTGTGTGTTTAAGTAATCAGTTGCGCCGCCAGTCATTACAAAATAATTACCGTCTCTGATTATTGAATATGCTGCATTATTCCCATCTTTTATCTGAAACTGCTTTGCCCAAGTTTGCACTCCTTGATAATCTACCCAGACCACAAAAACGGCAGTCTTGCCGAGGACACCCGTAGCGGTTGTGCCCCCAGCAATCACATAACTGTTTCCAGATGTCTTTACAAAGTCATATCCAAATTCATCTGTATTTGGGTTAGCCGCAGTACGGGTTCCATAAGTTCCAAATAAATATCCATCTCCGTTGTAGTTTGCTAAATATAGATATACATTAGAGCCCCCCAATCCGCCATCTGCATAATAATCCCTTGTTGAGCCGCATATCATGCTGTTGGTGCTGTCTACATTCTTTATTGAATTAGCATCATCATGTCCCATATTTTTATCCCAATACAAGAAGCTGCCGTCATAATATTCTTTTGCGAGATAACTATCACTTGAGCCGCCGGATTTCTGATAACCCACAACCATGTAGCCGTTGCCATAAACCCTGACCAAGGAGTTGCCCTGCTCTTCCTTGCCGCTTTCGCCGATGGATTTTTCCCATTGCTTGTCCAGCTGAATCCCACCGCAGCCCGGGTCGTCGGAGTCCGTTAAGCCGTCGCAGTCATTGTCCTTGCCATCGCTGCACAGCTCATTGACCTCGGGTGTGTTATAGCCGCTGCATGTGCATGAGCAGTCGGAACAATCGTCATTTCCTGCCCCGCTTGTGGAGTAGGGCCATTCCAGGCAGTAATCCCCGTCGTAATTTCCGCAGTTCTGCAAGCTGTTGCCGCTGCATCTTGTCTGGCCGGTTGAGCAATCGTCCGTGCATCCAGGTCCAAGGCACTGTCCGCCCGAGCAGCCGTACTGGCAGTTCTCCACGAGCCGCTCCTCCTC
>VGIZ01000057.1 GCA_016867675.1 Candidatus Aenigmatarchaeota archaeon
GACATCACAGGCATAATCGCGGGCGCGCTGAACTATAACATCAAAAAATTCTTCATAGCATCGTTGACAGGCAAGCTTGCCCTCAACCTCGCGCTCGCCTTCGGCGGATTCTACGGCTACGCGTGGGTGCTCAGCGCCTTGGGCGGCGCTTGAGCTTGGTTGGTTTGGCGAAGCTCGCAAGCGACGGCTGTCCGCTGACTTGCCCTGCGCCCTTGAGGCTCTCCTCATCATATCCGAAGATGGAGAGCACGCGCAGCGCGGCGGGAATGACCTGGTTGTTGACGTAATAGTCGGGGTCATAGTCGTGCGCCGCCTCGGCAGGCTCTGCCCTGTCGGATATGGAACCCTCACCCTTCGCGATTACGTAGGCTATGTTGGTGCCCTCACCGACGGCAATCCCAGCCTTCTCCATCTTGCGCGCAGCCGCCACGTGCGGGCCTATCTGCTCGTAGGTCGAGAGCGGCTTCGTGAGCTGGGTGTAGATGACGAGCTCGGGTATTCTTGCGTGACCCTTCTCCAGCCGCGCTATGGACTTCCTGACAGCATCGGCTGCCTTTGCAGGCGACTTGTCCTTCAGCACGAACCTCAGCACGGCTTCCTGCGTGTCCTTTGCTATGACCGACCAGTCGCGGCGGACCTTCTCGAAGCCGCGTATGGTCAGGCTGCCCTTTGAATCAAGGAGGGCATACCTCTTCTTCGCGGCAATGCCTGCCTTTGTCGGCACGAATATGCCTGCCTTGTAGATGCCCTGCAGGTCCATCTCCATGACCCCAGGCAGCACCGAGTTCGCCTTCATGAGGAATTTCTTTGCATCAACATCGTTCTTCACTTTCAGGAACAGCGAGTCGGTGTCGCCATAAATGACGTCGTAGCCCATCTGCTGCGCCAGCTCTATGACCTTCTTTATGTAATGCCTGCCCCATGCCGTTATGCACTCGGCTGCTATGCGCGAGTACCAGCGCGAGCCCGCGTAGCCGTAGTAGCCGTAGCTCGCGTTGGCGATGATTTTCATCGCATACTGGCGGTTGTAGAGCTGCCTGTATTGCGCGCTGCCAGGCTTCAGCTTCCTCATCCTCGCCTTGAGCTCAGACCTCTTCAGGACGAGGTTCTGCAACACGCGCGGTATGAAGCCACGCTTCTTGGTGCAGAAGTAATGGTCCAGTTCAGGCACATGCGCCTTTGCTATGTCCCTGCATCCGTCATCGCAATCAAGCGTCTCCGGCGATATGTTGTGCGTTATGGTTATTGACGGGTACAGCGACGCGAAGTCAAACAGCGCGATGTTCTCGTGCAGCCCCTGCTTCGGCTGATGGACGTATCCGCCCTCATAGGACGGCGCGCGCACGCGCCTAGCTATCTCGTCTGACTTCGGCCTGTTGAGTATGACCTCGCCTGACTCGTATGCCTCGCGCATGAGCAGCGATTCCACAAGCTGCGAGTATGCCATCCTTGACGCGTCAAACGGGTCCTGTCCGACGAGGTTTGATATCTCGAATATCTGCGGAAGAAGCTGCTCAGCCAGCTTCAGCACCAGTTCAGCGCCCTTCAGTTTGTTTTCCCCTGCAAGCTCCTCAGCCACGCTTTCCAGAGTGAGCAGCTCTGCTGACATGCTTGGCGAGAGTATGTTGTCCACGAAGTTGTAGAGGTCCATGTGCGGCCTGCCCGCCACCTCGGCTGACGAGTAGTAGCCCCTCCTGGCAAACACAAGCCGCGAGCCGTCCCTGCCAAGCGCAAGCTCCGTCCTGTTTTCCATGGCCTTCGCGTTCAGCTTGACGAAGTCGTGCCTGTCCGAGTCGTAGCCTGCTATGAAATCAGGGTTGAATGCCTTCACCGCCGAAACAAAACCTCCAACAACCTGCTTCTCGCTGCCTGAAATCGTTTTCCTGAACCCCCCGCTGCCTGCAAGTGATACCGATTCCAGTCTGTCAGCCTTCATGCCAACGGCGAAGGAAAGCACCCTGAACAGGCCCGCGTCTGCAACCTCGTCGCCTGCGGGCTTTACGTCATTCGCTTCCATCACGACGTCAACATCAGCCTTGTATTTCACATTCCTCCCTTCAGCCTCGGCCCATCCCAGCGGCCTGAGTTTCCTGTCAATGAGGTAGCGCTTGTGGAACGGAATGGCGTACTCATACTCCTCCCTGATGTCCTTCCATTCCTTCAGCAGGTCCCTGAACTTCGGCACGCTGGCAGGCTTCTGCGCCACAACCTTCAGCAGTTTGGCAGGCCTTCCGAGGATTTTGCGCTCAATAAGCTCAACGGCCATGGGCCGCTCGCCGTCAACCTCAAGCTTCATTATCTTCTGCCTCAGTTCATTCCCATTCCCTTCGTAGTGGACATAGAAGTATGGCTGGAAGCCCCTGTCCAGCACGAGGATGCTCCTGCCCTGCCTTGTCCTGCCCCACAACCTTACGGCTGGTTTTTCATCCTTTCCCGAGCCTTCCATCACGTAGTCGGCGCTGATTATGCTGAATTCCGCCTTCATGATAAAAATTGGAATTGGGGGATTTTAAGCGGGTTTTAAGCGTTTTGCAGGCGTCTCTATCCCTTTAAATTGACAGAACAAAGCCGGGGTTTGGAGGCTTTGGCTGGACAAGGCCACCAAACCCGGGCAAATCGCTGCAGTTCATCTATGGCCGCTGGACTCACCATTCTTCAAGAAGTTTCGTAAATCTGCCTTCCAGGAAGGCCTGAAGCAGCAAACCGATATAGGGTGATTTGTTCAGATCGCTGGCAGTAATCATTTTTCCCTTCACCGAAATTCGTGTTTTGCCGCCTTCGGGCAGGCTTCTAATCCAGCGGTCGAGGAAATCAAAGAACTCGCGCGAGGCAATGTCGCCAAGCTCGAGAAACAGGCCTGATGCGCCCATCGCCTTCTTCCAGTCCAGCGTTCCTGGGCCACCAAAAGGCGGTTCGCAAGAGCTGGCTTTCAAAAATACCAGCTTAGGGCGGCGCTTTCCAGTGCCGCACACGTCTTCGATTGTGAGTCCCGTGCCACTGGAAACCACATTCAAGATGTCATACATGGCGTCGTCGACGACCACGACCACCCGGAGCCCCAGCCCAACAGCGGCCAAGGCCAGCACAAGGCCTCGACAGACTGCGGTGGCATCCTGTCCGGGAACAGCCGGGCATCGCATCAGCAGGGCCGCCAGGTCTCTCCTTTGGGCGAGAATCTCCGCAGCCTGCTCCAAAGAATCCGCATGCGTGGCATCAGTCATGAAGAGCGACTTCATGTTATCACTGCCCTCAGGTGAGCCGTCCAGCACGAGCAGGCTGAAGCACTTCATGACATTTACCGCCCTCATCCCGCTTCTGCCGGCATTGGGCGCGGGCAGCGGCCCCCACTTCACCTCGAACTGGACCGGGTCGCCCGGCTTGAGACTGCCCGCGAATCCATGGACGAGGAATTTTTTGTCCTTATGCTCGCCCCCGTCCGCCTTCACCACCAGCGTTCCTGTACCTCCTTTCCATCCTACGACGTGACCGATAACAGGACTGACGCACGGACAGCATCCGAATGTTCTCTTGCCAGAAGACATACACGTCTCCTTTCGGCTCTTCCACGAGCCATGGCTAGGGCAAGCGCCGCGCGCCGAGACCGAACGGTCTCGCGTCAACGCCCGGCGCATGTTTCCTGAATTCGCTGTGCCAACAAGCCGATGTCGAATCGGTCTGAGTTTTACAAAACGTATTAATGAGCATTAAACTGCGACTGCTGCAAAGATGATATGGCAATAAGTTTTATAAGCGGCCGGCAGCCGGCTTAGCCTTTTTTGACCTTCCACTCAAGGATGTTGCCGACTCTGACCTCTATGGGGTCGGCGCGCCTCAGACGGGCTATCTGGCTCCTGTTGAGGATTGGGTAATGTTTGACCTTTATGAGAAGGTCTGGGACGAACCACACGTCCTTCGCCGAGGTCATCCAGCCTTTGCCGTCAAGCTTGGACAGGTCAACAGGGTCTGAGTAGCTCCTCAGCGTCTTCCTGCCTTTGCTGTCCGTGTATTCGTGGAAGAAGCTCATCACCAGCTCGCGGATGCTGGCATAGACAGGCTCGCGGTAGCGGAGCACAACATGGTTGGTCTTGCTCACAGCGCCCCATCTGCCGTTCTCCTTGAAGATGGCAATGACATGGTCCAGGTCGCGCCTTGAGGCGGTCAGGTCCACGAGAAGCGGCTTCCGTCCCTGAAGCCTCAGCGCGGCAGCAGCCAACATGGCACCCTCAACGCAGTGGCAGCAGCGCTTCCTCAGGACCATACTCGGCGACATGCAGGTGTCCTTAGGGTTATACCTGAGCCTGCAGAGGAAGTCCTGGACCTTGGCAGGGCTGTCCAGCCTCTTCAGCATTTTCATTTCCTTTTCGTTGAAACCATGCATGCAAATCAGCATCAATCTGGCTAAGACCTTATCATCCTCTCAGCGGCCTGGTATTGCTCCAGCGTGTTGATGGCTATCCACCGCCCGGGAAACGGGAAGCCCGCCAGCCTGCCTGCCCGCGCCAGCCTCGGAAAGACCGCCTTCTCCAGCATGGGCCTGCCGTAATTCGGGATGAAGTCAATGACCCTTGGCTCAAAAAGATACAGCCCTGCATTTATCAGCCCGCCGCCGAGGCTGCCCTTCGGCTTCTCCACAAACTCCCTTATCCTCCAGCCGTCCATTCTTGCCATGCCAAAATGGCTTACGTCATCCACGCGCGTAAGCGCCATGGTCGCGTAGGCCTTGTTGTCCTCATGAAGCCTGCGCATGGCATACAGGTCAATGTCCTTTATCTCGTCGGAATTCGCCACGAAGAACTTCTCGCCTGGCTCCAGCATCCATGCGGCCTTCTTCAGCGCGCCGCCTGTGCCTGAAGGCTGCTCAGACTCGCTGTACCGCAGCTTCACGCCGAGCCGCGAGCCGTCGCCCAGCGCCTCCCTTATCATCT
>VGIZ01000058.1 GCA_016867675.1 Candidatus Aenigmatarchaeota archaeon
CATAGTGACAAAGAGCGATATGCTGAAGATGTAGATTTAAGCGGACCTGCATAATTATTCTCATGCGATTCGCGCTGCTGCCCGTTGCCGTTGTTTTGGCTACCGTAGCAGTCTCAGGCTGCGCCGTCTCAAGCCCGCCTGCCGCAGTCGGCGAGTCTGTCAGGGCCGACGTCCTTTCATACTCCAACCCCACGCTGGACAGCATGATGGTTGCCCTGAACGTGGGGGATTATGGCATGTTTTCCGCGAAATTCTCGCAGGCGATGAGGGGCACCATAAACATGGACGCCTTCAACAGCATGGTCTCGAACCTGCGCTCCTCAATCGGCAAGTATGTTTCAAGGGACAGCAGCGCAGACGTCGTCGAGATAAGCGGCTACTACAGGGTCACCTACACAACGCAGTTCACGGATGACTCGCCTGTGAGCGTCATCCTGTCGTTCAAGAAAGGCGACAGCTCGCATCTAGTTGAAGGCCTTTACTTCACGTCAAAGAAGTTGCTGGGAAGAATCTGAGCCCGCTGTTAAGTGAACAAAATGTTCCAGTCTTTCACTAACTTTTTGGATGCTACATATAAGAAGGCATTGCGGTTTCCATATAATGCAATTTATGCTGTGTACGTGTAGTCGTTGTTCCATTCGTTTGATTCGTCAATTGTCCCGTCAATTACTTCCTTGTCATACACAGTGTGCAAGTTGCAGTCTATGCAGAAATGCAGTATGCTTGGGCAAACTCCACCAACAAATCTGTTGGCCGGAACAGGAAGAAGCTCAAATCTGAATGTTTCTCCACCTTTCAGGTAAAGCGGGTCTGTAACTCCAGTGTCTGGATGCCTGACCAGCACATCAGACAAAAATCTGCACCTGCTTTCACCATCGGGCCAATAGCAATAACTGACAACAGAATTTATCGTGGCAAATCCAGCGTTTTTGATTTCTACGCTATACTTGCATTGGCCTGAGTCTGTTGTTGAATCACGGGCAGCGTTGAGAATAACCAAATCTGGCTTGGCAAGAACATATATTAGTGAAACTACAGCAATCACAACTATTACGGTCAAGGTAATTACTATTGCCTTCTTCATAATTTAATTAGGTAAGCGCAAACTAATATACTTCCGAACATTTTGTTCCATGAGCCCGCTGTTCATTTCCACTTGTGATTTGGGTTTCTGGGGATTATAATCCATGCGATGATATATGCAAGCACGCCTGAGCCGTAAACCAGCGAGAATAATATCCACGCCAGCCTGATGAGCACGGGGTCAAGCCCGAAGTATTCGCCGAGCCCGCCGCACACCCCGCCGAGAATCTTGTCGTTGCCAGAGCGGTACAGCCTCCTGATGTGTTGTTCAGAACGCCCTCTTGCCATACAAATCCCTCTCCCTCTTGACCAGCGCCACGATGTATCCCAGTACAAGGAAACCGAAGAATATGTTGGTCAGGGAACCCATGATTGCAAGGCTCGCTGACATCAGCTGTATGCTGCCTGCCTGCATGCCCGCGAACTGCATCACCCACGCCAGCAGCCAGAATGCGACGGCAATCCCGAACGCCACCTTTATCGGCTTCACGATATAGTAAAGCCGCTCGTGCGAGAGGTAGATGTGCTTCAGGTAGTTCAGCACGAGGAACACCAGCAGGAAGACGGGCAGATTTATGTTCAGGAAGGCTGAAAGCAGGGATATGAATGGCGTTCCTGTTACGGCATAGACCATTGAAAGGATGAACGCTACTATGGCGACGCATATCATGCCTATGGACGCGCCGAGCAGCGGGCCGACAACGCCGAATGTGCCATACCACCAGTCCCTTGTCGCATGATGTTTTTCTGCTATGTGTTTGTGGTGCACGCCCAGCTCCTCAATGAAGTGCTCAAAATTCTCGTCAATGCCCGTGTGCCCGGCCTTGCGCGCGCGGGCCCGGCGGACCCTTACGGCGCGCTTCCTTCGCTTAACCCGCCCCTTTTTCACCATAGTAATATTTACAATGTAGTGCAATAAAAAGACTCTGCGCATATCGCGCCATTCACATTATGCTTCTGACTTCCATCCTGCCTGACCTGCAGTCCCTGCAGCGCATGGTGGAGTCCACCAGCCTGTCGCCGCACACGCCGCAGAACTCCTTGCCGCAGCTGTGGCACTTGTGCCACGGATGTATGCGGTCCGGTATGTCAGTCTTGCAGTTTGAGCATCTCTTCATGAGAAGAAATTGTATCTCAACAATATAAATCCATCCCGTCATCTGGCGTTTGACCTTATTTCCTTCAGCACCACAAGCGCCTTCTGCCTCAGCTCGCCAATGGTGCCTCCATTCTCAACCTCGTAGCGCGTATACTTCCTAGTCTTCAGCACCTCGGAAAGCCCGCGCTCCTTCTCCTTCTCGTCGCGCCAGCGGAACTGCCTGATGTCCCTCGGGTCGCGGCTGCCCTGCCCCCTGCTGACCAGCCTCCTGAACCTGGCGTCCTCGTCAGCCCTGACGACGACAAGCACGAGCCGCGACAGCCTCGCTATGTAGGCAAGCTCGCCCATGTCCCTGGGCCCTTCTATACAAATCAGCTTGTCCTTCAGCTTGAGTATCTTGTCCATCACCACGCGCGCGGCGACGTCCTGCCCCATCTCCTCCCTCAGCTGCCTTGAAATCTTCTCGGAGTTCTCTATGTTCAGCTCAAGGCCACGGGCGACAACCTCCTCCCTGAAGACATCGCCTGTCCTGAACATGGGCAGGCCCTGCTCCTTGTAGAAGTTGGATACTTCAGACTTGCCCGCGCCGGGCAGGCCCACAACCACAATCACTGTCTTTGGCAAATGAAACACCCCGCACATCAGAATAATTTAGACATTATTTAGCCTTCAAAGTCTTTTATAACCACGCTGTCCCTGCGCGTGAGGTTCAGCATGCCGTAGATGCTGCTCTTGTCGCGCACCCATGTCATGTTCTTCTCCTCCCTCGCATACCTGAAGCTTATGTTGAAGGTTGCGCCGACGGACGTGAATGTCGTGCTGTTGCTCTGGTTGTTAGTGACAAGCATCGTATACAACGAGCTTCCTATGGTTATGTTCACGGCCTGGCTGGCGCCGAGGTAGTTGAATATGGTCACATTGAAGTCCGTTGTGCTGATGTTGCTGCCGAAGCATGCCAGCGCGCCGAATGAAACCCTGCGGTTCTTGAGCACGTTGTCCGCGAACCATGTGAAGTTCTTCATGACAGCGAGGTAGTCGCCCTGCTTCAGCCCGAGGTTGAACGCGTTCGGCATCTCCTTCTGCAGGTTCAGCGACAGGTAGCTGAGGTCCTCCATGCCCTCCACGCTGAGGGACGCGGGCCTGGGCAGCCCGACGAAGAAGAGCGTCGAGACGAGGAACGCGCCGAGAAGGAAGAACTGCCCCTTTCGCATGGTGCCAAGGGAGCCTGAATTTCTAATTGAACGCGCGAAGCGTGTCTTTCTTGAAATTGTAATGAAGTTTGATGCATATTCAGTGATTCGACTGATGAAGTCAGCCCTTCTTGATATAGAACCAAGAGAGCCTGAATGGAGAACTGGACGGACGAAGTCCGTCTTTCTATAAATTGTAATCAAATTCGTTACATTCACAGCGGCCATATGTAAAACCTCACTTCCCTCGGCTGGTAGGATGACAGCCCCGCCACGATGTATGTGCCTGCCCAGACATCGGTCGCGCTGGGCATGCTGCCCACGCAGCTGCCCGCATAGTCACATATCTGCGCGCTCCTGTTGTACGTGTATATCTCCATCTGCGACGCAATTCCCGTGTAGTTCAGGTTCTCGGTGTAGTTCCTAAGGACGCCCTGGTTGTCCAAGCCCTGCAGCATGTCGTATGACTTCAGCGCCATGTCAGCAGGGTAGGGCTTTGTTATGTATACAGAGCTTATCAGCATCAGGAAGCCGAACATGATGATTGTTGCCATCACTGACTCAATGACATACCATATGCCGCGCATGCGTGACACCAGCAATATTATATTCCCTTCGATTGTTAATATGCTGCATGGCAGAAGTTCTGGACATCTATCAAAACCTTCTGGAGCACTTCGGGAAGCTGGAGTGGTGGCACATGGAGCGAGGATTCACGCCCGCTGAATTTGAGGTCTGCGTGGGCGCCATACTCACGCAGAACACCAGCTGGAGTAACGTGGAGGAGGCGCTGGAGCTGATGAAGTCAAGGAAATTGACATCGCCGCTCAGCATAGCAACAGCCAAGACCAAAGACATGGAAGAGGCTGCAAGGCCTTCAGGCTTCTACAAGCAGAAGGCCGAACGGCTGAAGATGTTCTCGGATTTCGTGATGGGCTTCGGCGGATTCCGCGGATTTTCAAAAGGCGTCACGCGCGAGCAGCTGCTCGGGCTGAAGGGCATAGGCCCTGAAACCGCGGACAGCATCCTGCTCTATGCGCTCAACATGCCCGTGTTCGTCATAGACGCATACACGAAGAGGGTTTTCAAAAGGCTGGGGATTTTGCCGAAGGGATACTCCCGAAAGATAGCCGGAAAGACCATGAATGACTATTATGCATGGAAGCGCTTCTTCGAATCCAATCTGCCGAATGACACAAATCTTTACAAGGAGTTCCACGCCCTCATCGTGGAGCTTGCGAAGCAGCACTGCAGGAAGAAGCCTGTCTGCGCAGGATGCCCGCTGGAAAAGGGCTGCAGGAAGATGATTTAAATAAGTTGCAGTTAAATGATATACATGGTCCGAATGAAGGGCGTTGACGAGTTCGTCTGGATAGTCGCCATTGCCCTCATTCTCGTCGTTCTGTTCATGGCCGTGTCAGCGGTCTTCCCCTACAACCCCGTCACTCCGCCGAACCAGACAACTAATGGAACGGCCGGAGCCAATGTGGTTGCCTCATTCGCGCAGGT
>VGIZ01000059.1 GCA_016867675.1 Candidatus Aenigmatarchaeota archaeon
GTTGAGCTGTAGTTCGTGCATGAGGGCGGGCACTGGCAGTTGTCCACATTGGTTGTTGAATTGAAGCAGTATGCGCCCCCGCACGTCCCTTCAGCCTTCGGCCTGTAGCTGAATGACTGCGCAGGGTATTCAAACCACGTGCTGGAACCCTGCGATGTCAGGTTGTAGCTGAAGTATCTGGTGGCGTAGCTGTAGTAGCCGGCATCATGCGTGTAATTGTAGAGGGAGACGTCTGAAACGTTGTTGCCGTTGGCGTCAAAGGCGCGCAGCACGGCTGTCCTGGGTATCAGGGTGTCATAGGTGACGCTGATGCTGCCTGACAGCCTCTGGCTTGGCGTGTAGTTCACCTGCGCTAGGCTTACATTTATGGATATTGTGCCTGCTGAGGCGTATTGCGCTGCGGATATAGAAACGACTGCAACGAGCAGAAGAGCCAGCCATCCCTTGGTCATGGTTTATAATTGGCTTAGGTTGGTTAAAAACCAGAAAGAATAAAAGCCGCCCGTATATAGTATAGCTTGGAATACGCCAGAATATCGAAGGTATGTCAATATAAAGGGATATGTATGATTTGGGAAATATTCTCCAAAAAGATGCAGGAGAAGATAGCCAAGCGGGGCTTCGGCAGCCCGACCAGCGTGCAGCAGGAGGGCATGCCGCAGATACTTGCAGGCAGCAACGTGCTGTTAATGGCGCCCACAGGTATGGGGAAATGCGTAGGTGGCGATACGGTTGTGCTTACTGAGAGCGGACCTGCCAGGATAAAGGACTTGTATGGCAGAAGGGTAAGGGTCGCCACCCTCCAAAACGACCTCAAGATATCCATCAACACGGCCATCGTCATAAGAAAAAAGAAGTCCGTGCAGTACGATTTATCGACGGCAACTGGCCGCTCAATCAAAGCCACACCCGACCACAAGCTCTTGACCTTGAGCGAGAACGGCATCGAATGGAGACCGCTGGAAAACCTCAGGGTCGGCGACTATATCGCAGTGCCTAGAAGCATACCAATCGCAGAAAGCGACGCCGCGTTAAGCCTCGCGTCTTTGACGGGTTACGGAAGAACGATGGTCTCAGTCAAGCCATCCGTATCCGATATTCTGAAAGATCTTGTTTCAAGCGGAACCGGTATTGACCGAATATCAGAAATGACAGGATTCTCTAGGTCAAAATTATCCAGAGCTTACGAAGGAAAGCCTACGGAGTCCAAACTCGTGCTCAAGCTCTGCTCTTTGGCATCGATTGATCCCCGCTCCATATCAGTCCGCAGGATAGGCGTTAAACATGGAAAGGGCTTCAATTTCAAGATAGACGAGGATTTTGCCTATTTTGTGGGCCTTGTGATAGGCGATGGGAATACGAACAGCCGGAGAAACCTGAGGTTCAGCAGCACGTCCCATGAAATCATTGCTTGGCTCAGGGCTTATTGCAAAGAAATGGGACTTGAGCTCAAGAAGGACAAGAGCCACGACTGCGATTACTATGCGACAAGCCAAGCTCTTGTGAACCTTCTTTATTCTGTCGGAATTCCCGAACACGGAAAATCTGCGAACGTATCGATACCCGGCTTCTTTTTCAGGAATAGAAGCCTGCTTGCTTCCGCGTTAAGAGGGATTTATGACACCGACGGCAGCGTTTACGGCAATGTCATAGAGCTTACGACGAAGAGCAAGAGACTTGCAGATGACGTCATGCTCGCCCTATCATGTTTTGGAATTGTCTGCTTAATCAAAGACAAGACAGTAAAAGACTGGAATTACAAAAGAGTCATGATAGAAGACTCGGCATCCGCCAGGATATTCATGGAAAACATAGGCTTTCTTCACGCTGGCAAAAAGCTAAGACTCGACGGTTTGTGCTCTAGGAAATCAAACACCAACATCGACATAATACCGAACACGCGAAGAACGATAGAGTTGTGCAGGAAAAAAATGTCGGTTCCGTATTCCAGGCAGAGGGAATTCAGGGTTTATGAGAGCTACCGTGAAGGTAGGAGAAATCCATCCCGCCGCGGCCTTCTGAGCATTCTGGAGTACTTCAGCAAATTCTCCGCTTCAAGGCCGGAAGAATACGAGACTCTCAGGTGTCTTGCGGAGTCGGATATTTTCTGGGATAAGATTAAATGCGTCGGTGAGATTCCCGAAGACTGGGTTTATGATGCAACTGTGCCTGGAGCTCAGAACTTCATAGGAAATTGCATAGTCCTGCACAATACAGAATCAACACTGCTGCCCATCTTCGATTCATGGATGAAAAACGAGCATAAGCCCGTTTCCATGCTCTACATCACGCCCATGAAGTCGCTCAA
The DNA here is from genome assembly GCA_016867675.1 of Candidatus Aenigmatarchaeota archaeon. GTDB lineage: Archaea > Aenigmatarchaeota > Aenigmatarchaeia > QMZP01 > QMZP01 > VGIZ01. The sequence goes on from VGIZ01000059.1 coordinate 2,309, forward strand.
CCGCGACCTGCAGAAGCGCATAATCTGGTGGGCGAAGGAGCTGGACATGGACGCATCCGTCAGGCACGGCGACACGACGCAATACGAGCGCGGCATGCAGGCTGAGAATCCTCCAGACCTGCTAATCTCAACACCCGAGGCGCTGCAGTCCATGCTTGTGGGGAAGAAAATCCGCAGACACCTGTCCAACATCAGGTGGATAGTGATTGACGAGGTGCATGAGATAGTCGCGAGCAAGCGCGGAGTCCAGCTGTCCATCGCGCTGGAGCGGCTGAAGGAGCTGATAAGGGCTGCAGGCAACCCCGAACCCCAGATGGTCGGGCTGTCAGCCACCATAGGCAGCCCCGCAGAGGTTGCAGCGTATATAACAGGAAACAAGGACTGCAGGATTGTTGACACCATGCACATCAGGGGGCTGAGGATTGCTGTTGAGGCGCCGAAGCCGAGCGATGACGACTACAAGACCGCGCCGCAGGTCTTCATGACGCCGCAGACCGCGGCGAGGGTCAGGCGCATAGACCAGCTCATGCGCGGGAAGGAGTCTGTGCTTGCATTCACAAACACGCGGGAGTCCGCCGAGGTCATATCATCGCGGCTGAAGGCGTTTGACAGCCAGCTGAAGGTCGAGACGCACCACAGCTCGCTGTCCAGGGACATCCGCGTAAAGGCAGAGGAGGGCTTCAAGTCCGGCGACATCAGGTCGCTCGTATCCACCTCATCATTGGAGCTGGGCATAGACATCGGCTCCATTGACTTCATCATCCAGTTCATGTCCCCGCGGCAGGTATGCAAGCTGCTGCAGCGCATAGGCAGGTCAGGCCACACCTCAACAGGCATGTCCGAGGGCGTGATAATCTCGTCAGACCCCGATGACTGCTTTGAGAGCGCGGCAATAGCCAAGCTGGCGCTCGGCGGGAAGATAGAGCCCAGCCGACTTTACGGCCAGTCGCTGGACGTGCTCATGCACCAGATAGTCGGCATCGCGCTGGAGGAATACGACACTCCGCTGGAAAAAGCATACAACATAATAAGGCGCGCCTGGCCGTTCCGCAGCCTGAGCATGGACGACTTCAACGCGGCTTGCCTCCTCCTGCAGAAGCTCGGACTGATATGGGTTGACGAAAAACCAGAAGGAGAGGCAGGGACACAAAAGGATGTCCATGCCAGCGGGGATGCCCCTGCAACAAAATCAGGGATTGAAAGAAGCGAAAAGAAGGACGGCAGCAGCGGACTCCTGAGGCTCAGGAGAAGGAGGCGCGCGTGGGAATACTACTTCCAGAACATGAGCACCATCCCTGACAGCCGCAGCTACAAGGTGCTGGACGTGCTGAGCAACCAGTTCATCGGCACGCTGGACGCAGAGTTTGTCGCGCTGCACGGCGCGCCGGGCACAGGCTTCATCGTGAAGGGCCAGGCCTGGCGCATTCTGGAAATACTGAAAGACAGGATAATGGTGGAGCCCATGAAGGGCGTGGAGGCTGCCATACCCGCATGGGTCGGCGAGCTCATACCCGTGCCCAGAGATGTTGCTCAGCTGGTCGGCAGGATGCGCAGGGAAATAGTGCAAATGCTGAAGGGCGGCATGAAGGATTCCGATGCCAGGAAGTTCCTGAAGGAGCATTACCCGGTCAATGACGATGTCGCAGCCCTGATGGTCTCAACGATGAAGAAGCAGGAATACGGCAGCGTTCCTGACGAGAACAGCATAATCATCGAGCACGCGCCTGTCGATGGAATTAATACGATTGTAGTCAATTCGTGTTTTGGCTCGCTTATCAACGAGACGCTTGGGCGCGCGGTTTCTGACATGCTTGCCATAAGGTTCGGCTCTGTCGGGCTGCAGACCGACCCCTGCAGGATTGTGCTGAAGATGCATTCAGGCGGTGTGCAGGACGTGATGGACACCATAAGCAGGCTCAACCCTGAGCACATAAAGTCCATCCTTGACACCAGCATGCCGAACACCGAGCTGTTCCAGTGGCGTTTCATGCACGTCGCCCAGCGTGCGGGCGTCATCAGCCGCGATGCTGACTTCGGCAAGTTCTATCTGAGGAAGATAATAGAAGCCTACAAGGGCACGCCTGTCTTCAGGGAAACCCTCCATGAGCTCTACGAGGAGAAGCTGGACTTGAAGGGCGCTGAGGAGCTGCTGAAGTCAGTCAGGGAAGGCGGGATCAAGGTCTCAGTGAAGGCAGGGCTCTCCTATGTCAGCAGGCTGGGCATACTGCCGCGCCATGAAGTCATGGCTTCAGAGAAGCCTGACACGGAGATATTCAGGATTTTCAAGGAGCGGCTGTCCAAGACCAGGGTCAGGCTGGTCTGCACGCAGTGCAGCAGCGCGGTCACCTACATCGTAGAGGACCTGCCCAGGGAGATACGCTGCGTCGGTTGCAAGGCCAAGCTCGTCGGCGTCATCAGCCCCGACGACATGGACTCGGAGATTATGGTCAGCAAGGGCATCAAAGGCAAGCCGCTTACGAAGGAAGAGGAAGAACAGATGGAGAAAATCAGCGATAGCGCGGCGCTTGTCGCCGCATCAGGCAGGGACG
>VGIZ01000060.1 GCA_016867675.1 Candidatus Aenigmatarchaeota archaeon
GCCGTTAATCACGACCTCGGACGTCCATGCGTAGCCCTTTCCCTCAACTACTGAAACATACGGTTCCTTCACCTGGTCGGATGTGTAGGCATGCTCCGAAAGCATCTGGCTGTAGGCATCATCCTTTGATGTTGACCAGAGGTTGTGCCTCGGGTCAGGATACTTCATCGCTGTCGACGGCATTGTGAAGCTGTCGCTGTTTGAAATGAAATAACCCAGATACATGCCGCTGTCGTCCTTTACAGGCAGTACCCAGTGATAAAACGTCCTGTTTGAATCAAAGATTGCAACCGGTCCGGCGAAACTGCCCACGGAAAACATATCCTTCCCATGCGCGCCGGCGAGCCACGCCGTTGCCGACGCCGTGACAGCGTCAGTCCTGTCCTGGCCGACCTTGGGCGGCGAGCCGTCATAGGGCGTTGTGGCGCAGCCGCTGGCAAGGACAGCTGCGACAATCGCGAAGGGTATCAGCAGCGCAAATTTTTTCATAGAAATAATTCACACCTTGGTCAATTTAAGCTTTGTGAATTTATGCGCCTTTGGCCACCCTTTCCTGCGCAATCTTCATCGCAGCCTGCCGCGGGCTCATGCCGTGCTTCTTCGCGCGCTCCAGCACCTCTTTCGTGTTCTCCCTCACCTTCTTCTCAACAAGCCTGAACATATCCTCCTTCGTGCCTCCTATGTACTCAACATAGGATGATATGACGCCGCCCGCATTGGCGACGAAATCAGGCACAACAAGCACACCCTTCCTATGCAGCAGCTCCTCTGTCTCGGCGCTCATGGGTATGTTCGAGCCCTCGACGATTATCCCGGCCTTCACCTTGCCGGTATCCTCCTTCTTTATCAGGTCAGGTATCGCCGCTGTTATCAGAACGTCCACAGGCAGGCTTATTATGTCCTTGCCCAGCAGGACCTCACCGGAGCCGTATTTTGTGACAGAGCCCTTCTCCGCCTTCACCTTCTCCAGCTCCGCAAAGTCAATGCCGTCCTTTTTGTGGAGCAGGCCCTTGGAATCGGAAACCCCGACGAGCTTCGCACCCTTCTCCGACAAAAACTTCGCGGCGAAGATGCCGACGTTGCCGAAGCCCTCCACGGCAAATGTTACCTTCCTGATGTCCAGCCCTGCATGCTCGGCTGCGACGACAGCCGCGTGATAGACACCAAACCCTGTTGAACCAAGCTCGTGCGGTATGCCGCCCATGTCAGCGGGCTTGCCTGTGCAGGATTTCATGCTTCCGTTCTCCTCGGCGAACCAGCGCATCTCCTCCTCTGCCATGTTCATGTCAGGCGCAGCGACGTAAAGCGAGGGGCAGACAGGCTTCATGGCGCGCGAGAACGCGCGCACAATCCCCTCCTTCTGCTCCCTGGAAATCTTTTTGTCATCGGCGACTATGCCCGACTTTGCGCCGCCGAACGGCAGGCCTGCCAGCGCGCACTTCCACGTCATGGCGCGCGCCAGCCGCGCGACCTCGTCGACGGTGACCGTCGGCGTCATGCGGATGCCGCCCTTCCCTACGCCCAAATTTCGATTGTCTATCACGACGAAGCCGTGCATGCCTGACTTCCCGTCGTGGACTTCCAGAACCTTCTCGGGACCGAACCTGTCGAAGTTTACCATTCGCATCACTTGTCAAGAATTATATTAATGCATATGCTCTATGCTCTCGCGCACCTGTAAATTATGCTTATGGACCTCTTCCAAATCCTTCGGAATCTTCCTGCCCTTCCTTTTGTAATAATCATAGATGGCTTCCTTGAGAGCGTCAACAGAAAGGACGGAGCAATGGACTTTTATCGGCGGCAAGCCGCCAAGTTTCTTGATGACGTCATCCTTCGTGACCCTCAGCGCATCGCCGATAGTCTTGCCTTTCACCATCTCCGTAAGTATGGATGACGAGCTTATTGCACCAAGGCAGCCAAACGTCTTTATTTTTATGTCTTCTATGCGGTCTTCGCCGTCCTTGGAAATTTTGAGATACATGCTCATGGTATCTCCGCAGCGAGGATTTCCTACCAAGCCGAACCCGTCAGGGTTCTTGATTTCTCCGATGTTCTTCGGGTGCCTGAACACCTCAAGCACCTTCCTGCTGTAGCCGTAGGTTGTCTGTTTCTGTTTTGCCATGTCACCCCTCCCTCGCCACTTCTATTCCGTGCCTCTTTAGGAGAGCAGTTGTCACCCCGTCGCCTTCGCGCAGCGTGCCCGTGAACGTCCCGTCGAATATCTTCCCGCAGCCGCAGGACGGGCTTTTCCTGCAGAAGATGACGCGATGGACGGCCCACTGCTGCGCGAGCTTGAGGGTCTCGTTCGCGCCCTCGATGAACTGCGCTGTGACGTCCTCGCCCTTTGCTGTCATTACCTTTGCCTTTCCGTTGAGAACATCGTCGCCGGTCCCTCCGACTATCTCGCATTGTTCGCGCGGCACGGGAAGGCCTCCTTTCATCTCGGGGCAGATTGCGATTGCCTCTGACCTCCGCACCATGTTCTCAGCGTATTCAACCTTCTTTGAGCTGCCGTCGTATCTCACGTTCTTCCCTGCAAGGCATGCGCTTACCATCTTCATGACATCACTTCCCCTTCGCCAGCGGGCTGATTCTCCTCAGGTTCTCCACGATGCCGGGCAGCACCTTGGCGACATAATCAACATCCGCCGCTGTGTTGCCCCTGCCCAGCGAAAGCCTCAGGCTGCCGTGCGCGTCAGCATGCTTCAGCCCTATGGCAGTGAGCACATGGCTGGGCTCAAGGCTGCGGCTTGAGCAGGCGCTGCCTGTCGACGCAGCCACACCCTGCATGTCAAGGTGGATGACCAGCGACTCACCCTCAATCCCTGCAAACCTGAAGTTGTTGATGCAAGCAAGGCGCTTGGCAGGCCGGCCGCGGAGGCGGCTCGTTTGCGGGTGGCCGTTGAGATGGCTGTCCGGTATTGCCAGCACCCTCTTCACAAGCTTTTCCGAAAGCGTCTTCATCCCCGCGTTCTCTTTTTTCATATCCTTCACCGCCAGCTCCATGGCCTTCGCAAACCCGACGATGCCCGCGACATTCTCCGTGCCGCTGCGCCTGCCCCTCTCATGCCCGCCGCCGTGCATGAGCGGCGCCAGCTTGATGCCGTTCCTGATGTAGAGCAGCCCGACTCCCTTAGGCCCGCAGAGCTTGTGCGCGCTCGCGGACAGCATGTCTATGTTCATCTTCCTGACATCAATCGGCAGCTTGCCGAAGCCCTGGACAGCGTCCGTATGGAACAGCACGCCGCGCCTTCTGCAGATTACGCCAATCTCAGCAACCGGCTCAATGGCGCCTATCTCGTTGTTCACGTGCATGATGGAAACCAGCTTCGTGTTGGGTTTTATCGCAGCCTCAACATCAGCGGGGTCTATCAGGCCGAACCTGTCCACAGGCAGATAGGTTACCTGCACTCCCTGAGGCTCAAGGTACTGCGCTGTGTGCAGCACGGCGTGGTGTTCTATTGCCGAGGTTATCAGGTGGTCGCCCCTCTTCAGGCTGCCCTTCAGCGCCATGTTGTCGGATTCCGTCCCGCCTGACGTGAATATGATTTCATCGGGCGCCGCGCCAATGGCCCTGGCGACCGCGGCTCTGCTCTCTTCAAGCGCCTCCTTCGCCTCCTGGCCGAACGTGTGCAGTGACGAGGCGTTGCCGAACCTCTGCGACAGGAACGGCTTCATGGCGGCGGCTACGCGCGCATCAACCGGCGTCGTCGCCGCGTGGTCCATGTATATGCGTTTCATATCGTCATTCCAGCCTTCTCGAATATCTCCTTCTCCATCCTCAGCAGCATCGGCCTTGCCTTCCTGAACATCTCAGCGCCGCGCGGATACCTGTTTGTCAGGTAATCCAGCCGTTCACTCAACCTGACCCTCTTGTCATGGTTCACGCGCTTGTCCGCGTAATACACCAGCTTCTTCTCCCAAGTGTCAAGTGCGCCTTTCTCGAATATCTTGCTGAACATGTGCGCCCGCGCAATTTCCGCAAGCCTGCGGTATCCCATCTTGTTCAGCATCTCTGCTCCTATGTCGCCGTGCGATACCTCGGATTCGTGTCCTCCCTTCAGTCCTTCTGTCTTACCTATGTCATGCAGCAGGCTGCCTGCCTCCAGCAGGCGGAGGTCGACCTTCTCGCCCCTTGCTGCCATAGCCCTGCCAAGTTCCATCGCAATGTCAGTAACCGCCACGGAGTGCGCTATTATGTTGTCCAGGGTGCCGCTGTCCCTGAGCATCCTCAGGCATTCCTCGCGGGATGGTACTTTTTCGGCCATGATATCACTTTTTCGCGACCTTGAAGCAGAGGTCGCACTTGCGCGGCGCGCCGTGCGCCTTGTGCAGCCGGCACAGCACGAGCTTGGCCGTGCAGTAGTCGCAGATTGCATTTATCTCATGCATCACGTCCGCCCCGCTGATTATGTTCTTCGCCGACGCGCTTATCATGCGCTTGACGTTCGGGTCAAGCTTCACATCATAGGCGCGCTTTCCGCTTACATACTGGGACACCGCCGCATCAGTAATGCCGAGCCTGCGCGCGGCCTCGCGCTGGCTCATCCCGTTCCTCAGCATGACCTGCGCCAGCTCCTTGCGCACCGCAGGGAGCAGGTACCATGTCACTATCTCATGGGGCATCGTTGAACCTGCCATAGATGACTACTCCTTTGGTGTCTGTGAGGGCATGGTTCTCACGACATGCCTGAGTTGCAAAGCAACTCAGTTGCATTGGCTTGGTTAAGCGGAGGGTATAAATTATGCCAACATTCAACACTGATAAAAATAGTGCATCGCGGTATATAAAGTTAACGGCGTTGAAAAATCAGGCATTTGCTGCGTCGTTCAGCTCTTTCA
>VGIZ01000061.1 GCA_016867675.1 Candidatus Aenigmatarchaeota archaeon
AGCCGCGTCCGGATGGCTCCTGCGGATATCACTCTCATGCGCCTTGAGCCATTCCAAGAAGTTATCCTCCATCTGCATGTATTCACGCTCGGAATCTCCGAGTGTGGCAGTTTCAGTTATGTGCTTAACATCAGGAATATCCAGCACGTCATCCTTGTGCCTGAGTATCATTCTTCTTCTCAACTCATACTGCAACAGGTATAACCCCTCATCCTTAATGCAATAGAGCTTTTCGAACTCGCGCTGGTCAGGGAAATCATCGGGCCAGAGCCAGTTAAGCACAGGGAAGAGCTCAGACCTCCTGTTCTTGAAGAGAGAGCCGCTTATTGCCAGCTTGTGGGGCACATTCAGAGAAGTCAGGGCCGCAGACTGGTCTGTGCTTGCATTGTTAACCTTATGGCTTTCGTCCAGAACAACCATGTCGAAACCCATGCGCCTGAGCTGGTCTATGTACCTTGCCGCGGTGGCATACGTGGTGACGAACCATCTGGCGTTCCTGGCTTCGTCAAGCAGCTCCCTGTCTGTGAACATCTGGCCGTCGAGCACCGCGGTTGACGGGGTATGGGTCAGGTGCCTCTTCAGTTCATTGGGCCATGTGGAATAGGCGCCGGATTTTGTGCTCACCACCAGAATCCTCCGCATTCCTTTCTTCATCGCATATGCTATTGCCTCAAGCGATTTCCCAGTACCCATTTCGCTTGCTATTATGTGGCTGTTGTGGCGCGATAATATGTCAATATCAACCTTCTGGAAATCGTCAAGCTCGGTGCTTATGCCTCTGACAGACATCCCGGTGGCTTCGTCGAAGTATTTGCGCAGCCTTCTGAACACAACCCTGAGCCGCTCCGGGTTACGGTCTGACGCGGCCTCTCTGTCAAGGATTTCGAAGCATTTTTTCTTGTCGGAAAAGAACATGGGGCTGTAAATGTCCCTTAACTTTTCGAGCATCTCCTGTTCGCCCACGGCTGTCGCGGCATCCGCTTTCCTTTTCTCAAGCACCCTGAGAGTGTTCCTCATTGCTTCGAGGCTGCCGAACTTCTGGTATTCCCTAAAACCCCTCCTCTTGAGCGCCATTTTCTCCTGTTCTGAAAGTCTGACAATCTGCAGGGCGCTCCTCCTTGTCATCCGCGGATAGAGTGCAGACAAATAATCCGCGAACTCCAACATGTTGAGATTATAGAACTTCATGAATTCACGTGTTGTCTTTCCCGAAGAAGCCTCTATGTCATCCCTTGCTCTCCTTATCAGCTCTGTCATGCTAGTCTGCTCCTCCGCGCTTGCCCTCTCCGTGCCTTTCGCCCTGTTGGGGCCTATTGCATCGAGGTACATGGCAAGCTTTTTGCCTGAATTGGACTTCAGCTTTCTGAGCCCGGAGTTGTACGCATGTAGCACACCCTGAGGTGTGGAGTAGCCCAGTCTTTCCATTATCTGCATATTGGTGTGATGCGTTTCATACTTTCCAAGCCCCAGCCTCATCATAATAACACCGAGCTGCCTCTTGTTTGGAAGCGCGTCCAGCGCATCCGCCATATCCTTGCCCATCAAGGCAAGCTCGTCTGATCTGTCAAACTCCCCGACCGGGTCGACGTCCGCGCAATCCGCAGCCTCTTCCGCTTTCTGGCTGTCGTATTCCACCACAAACCTCTCTGTATTCTCCGCGAGGGCTGCCCTGCTTATCCCCCTCCTGATAGCGGCGGTCGCGCCAGCAGCCAATGATGCCCGCCTCAGGATGCTCTGCCCCATGACGTATTCCGTGAGTGCAAGGGCGCCTTCGCATAACAAATCCATGTATTCCGGACCCCCGTCCTTGCTGTATCTGGCCGCCATCTCCTCCACATCGCACATGAAGTATGCGATAAGCCCATTCCTGTCGCCTGCGGCAACCATCTTCGCCAAGTTTTCGTCCGGCTCCGGCATTCTGTCGCGCTCTTCATATTCCTTGCGGAGCCAGTTCTTTTCCTCTACCAGATTTTCGTCGGTTTCATCAGCAAAGACAAAACCAACTTCCGCTTCAAGCTCGGCTTCAAGAGGGTCTCCTATGAAGCCGCATCCGCTATAGGGTGCCCTGACCGCACCCCGCCTTTCCATGCCCGCTGCATAGATGCCAGGAAGTCCTGCTAATTCATCATCGGTTATGCTTGGTCTATCCACATTTATTCACCATTAAAAAGTTAATAAATGGTTTTAAAAACATTCCACATAAACGATGATCTCACTTAAGCCCAACCCACTCGATTCCCTCGAAGCCGGACTCTATCTTCTTGAGAATGGCGCGCATCTGGGGCAGCGTGATGTCCCTGCCGCCAAGTCCTGCGATGAAATTGGAAAGCCGGGCCTTGCAATCAGTTCCATGCAGCGCTGCCTTGACCTCAAGGAAAAGCGCGCCGCCGTTGCCGCCAACCGAGATGTCCTTCTCCAGCACGCCGACCGAGTCAAGCCTGCCACACAGCTTCGCAATCTCCCCGGCAGGGAACGGCCTGAACGAGCGGACCTTGATTATGCCGATGTCCTCGTGCTTCAGCAGCTCGCGCGCAGTGCCTGTCACGGAGCCCATGGTCAGCAGCGCGTGCCTCTTTCCCTTCATGTTTACGGCCTCCACCATGCCGTCGCCATAGCTGCGACCTGACAGCTTCGCATAATCCGCGTTTGCCTTCCTTATCACCGCGGGCGCGGCTGCAAGCGCGTCGTCCTGCTGCTTCCTGAATTCCATGAAGGTGTCGGGCGCGCCGACAGAGCCCATGGTGACAGGCTTCCTCGGGTCCAGCGTGACCTTCGGCTTGTAGTCAGGCAGGAACTGCCTGACCTTCGCGGCGTCAAGCAGCTCAAGCGTCTCGTAGGTGTGCGAGATGAGGAAGCCGTCCAGGCAGACCATGACAGGCACGCCAAGCTGCTCCGCAATCCTGAAGGCCTGTATGTGCGCGTCAAAAGCCTCCTGCGCGCTCTCGACGTAAAGCTGTATCCAGCCCGCGTCCCTTTCAGCCATGGAGTCCTGCTGGTCGTTCCAGATGTTCAGCGGCGCGGACAGCGAGCGGTTGGCGACGCCCATGACGACGGGCAGCCGCAGGCCTGAAGCAACGAAAAGCATCTCGTGCATGAGCGCGAGCCCCTGCGACGAGGTCGCCGTATAGGTGCGCGCGCCTGTCGCTGACGCGCCTATGCATGCCGACATGGCGCTGTGCTCTGACTCCACATGTATGAGCTCGGCGTCAAGTTCCCCGTCAAAAACCATCTCACAAAGCCTCTCGCCCATGGGTGTCTGGGGCGTGATTGGATAAATGGGAACAACGTGAGGCCTGCACAGCTTCACGGCTTCAGCCACAGCCTGGCTGCCTGACAAGACAACTTTGGTCATAAGCTACCTCATGCCACCGAACCTGTGGCCCATCTTCTCGCCGATTATCTCGCCGTATCCCCTTTTCTCAATGTCATCATCTTCTATGCCTATTTTTTTCATGAACTTCAGTATCCTCTTCCTGGCGCCCTCTTTTTCCTCCGAATCCAGGGAAACCTCGAGATATTTCCCCAGTTCCTTTACGTCATCAAGCAGCACTTCAAACTCGCCGAGCCTTCCGCAAATCCTCTTCTTGTTTAGCGTGAAGACATTCGCCATCCCCATGGTTTCCAGCATCCTGCGTGTCTGTTCAGGGTTTTCTATTGCCGTTTCATATTCCACCCAAGCACCAAGCAGTTCAGTAAGCACCTTCATTGTCAGTGCAGTTTTGCCGCTGCCGGTCCTTATTCGCAATATCCAGTCTCCTGGACCCTGAAGTTTCTTCTCAAATCCCCTTGCCTTGAAATAGGCATCCGTATGCTCGACAGAACCGTCAAACTTCGCGCCCGCGGATTCAAGGCTCTTCCTGACCGAGCCGATGTCCTTTATCCTCGCCTTCACTTCAACTTCCATATCATCTCTCACTCCTCTCTACTACGCCTGCGAAGGCCTTGAACGGGCACTCTCCGAGGCAGATGAGGCAGCCCTTGCAGTGCTCGTAGTCAATCTTCACCCTCTTTTTTCCTTTCACGTCGACCAGCTCCAGCGCGTTGTCAGGGCAGAACTTCGCGCAGACGCCGCAGCCCGTGCACTTGGCTGTGTCAGCCACGGGCCTGAAAGTCCTCCAGTCGCCTGTCCTGTTCTTCGCGGCGCTGCCTGCGTCTGTTATCACGGCGCCAGCACTGAGTTGCCGCGCGTTTGAATTATATTCAGATTTTCGTTTTTTCATATGCCTCCCTCACCATATTCGCGTTCAGCTCGCCGAGCTTTCCCGGGAACTTCTCGGCCACGACCTTCAGCAGCGAATCCAGTGTCACAAGCTTCGTTACCTTTGCAAAGCTTCCCAGTATTGCCGTGTTCACTATGTCCTTGCCTATGGTGTCCAGGGCAAGCTTCGTGGCGTCAAAGCTGTATGCCTTCCTGCCGTTGACGTTTGCGATGGTTTTATCTGAATTTATGACCAGCACCGAGCCCTTCTTCATGCCTTCCTTGACGTCGATGTCCAGCAGCGACGGCTCCAGCACCACAAGGTAGTCAGGCTCATAGACCTGCGAGCGGATGGTGATGGGCTTGTCATCAATCCTGCAGAACGCCCTGACCGGGGAGCCGCGCCTCTCGGTGCCGAACGAGGGAAAGGCCTGCACGTATTTGCCGTCGTGGCCCGCTGCCTTCGCCAGCATCTCGGCTGCCGTCACGGTGCCCTGCCCCCCGCGGCCGTGGAACCGGATTTCTATCATACAACCCTTTTCCTATACTCCTGCACAAAAGCGTTGACGGAAAACGTAACGCTCTAACAACTCTTCGCCTAGGCGGGATTTATAAGC
>VGIZ01000062.1 GCA_016867675.1 Candidatus Aenigmatarchaeota archaeon
TATGGTTGGCAGGGACAACGGATGGACGTCACTGACAAGCGCTGAGGCGATGATCAAGGGCTTCATAGCAGGGCTGCTCGTCGCGGGCGGGATATTCTGCCCGTCGCTCGGCGCCGCGATACAGGTTGTGCTCGTCATCATCGGCATAGCCGCCTTCATCGACGCCGTGATGCCTTCAAACAAGAGCATGCACGGCTTCACCATTTTTGTCTTCACGCTCGTTGGCGGGCTCGTTATGTTCGGGCTGAGCCTGTCAGGCAGCGCGCCCGTGATCCTGCTTGTCGCCGTGATAATCGTCGTGCTGATATACCTGAAGAACGTTCTCACAGGCCTTCATGTTCTCAGCAAGTGAGTGTGGGACATTTGCCTGCACACAGGTAATGCACTGCCTACGGCAGGCATGTCATGAGCGTAGCTCATGGACAACGTGTGCAGACTTCACGTCCTGAGCAAGTGAATTTGGCGAAAGCCTATCTGGTCTTTTCTTCAACCTCTTTCCTGCCTTCCGCCAGCTCCCTCTCCTGCTCCCTGTCGCCCTTCAGCAGCAGGGCCTGGAACTCGCCGACATGCGTCTTCTCTTCCTTCGCCACGTCAAGAAGCATCTTCCTTATCGCCTTGTTGTCTGTCATGGCAGCCAGCTGCTCGTAGAGGCTCACCGCGTCAAGCTCCGCTATCATGCCGATGCGGCATATCTCGTTGTCAATGTCCTCCTTCTTCATCTTGCCGAGGTTCAGGGGTATCTCCGACATCATGGAATGACCTCCCGCATCTAATTGCAAAACCGGTTTTTATGCTTTGGGTGTGGTGACGGGGGGCTGGCATGATGCGTTTTTATTTGTTTGTTTCAATTGCTTTTCATGGTCAAGAAGGGCATAGCATTCTTTGACATAGATGGAACTCTCGTATTCCATGAAGAGGCGCACGGAATAAAGGAGCTAGGAAAGCATGCTGATGGCTCTGTGCTAGTTTACAGCCCGGCTACAGGAAGGCGTCACACAGCGTATGACGCATCAAGCGAATTATACAGATGTTTCTTGGATGCAGAAACCAGAGAATTGGGCCGCCGGCTGCGCGAAACCCATGACGTGGTTCTCGTAAGCGCGGCCAGAAAGTCCACCCTTGATGCCAGATGCCGCGCCATAGACTTTTCTGATGCAGCCGTATTAGAAAGCGGCGGCGTCATACTTGGCCCAGATGGCCAACCTTGCGAAAAATGGGCTGCGGGGCTCGAGAATGAGAGGGCTTATCTCAAAGAAGTTGCGGATGCTTTGAGGGAAAACGGGTGGGTGCTTGATGATAAAGGCAGAACAGCAGCTATCAGGGTGAGAAAGAGCGACAACCTGCACAAAACTGACGTTGAATTTGTCTATCTTTGCAAAGAATTACCCCTGCCCGGCGCATTGAAAAGGACCATCAATCTGGGCAATCTTGATATCATACTAGCAAGCGCTGGCAAGGGAAATGCAGTCAGGTATCTGACTGGAGAACTGGGCTACCATGCTCCTCAATCACATGGGGTAGGTGATGATGAAAATGATATTGATTTTTTGAATGTGGTCGGCAGGGCATATGTGCTTGGCAGCTCATACCCAGCAGCGCTTGAAGTTGTGAGGGCGAGGGGCTGGTACATCTCTCATGGTATGCACTTCGACGGCATCAACGAGATTCTTGGAAAAATAATTCAGTCGGCGTAATAGTACCTGCCCTCGGCCTTCTGCTCCTGGTCTTTCTGGGAGCCTGGCTTGTTTGCCCTTGCCCTCCCGCTTTCCTTGTCCCTTCTGAATGTTATCCCTACGGATTTCAGAAACCTGTTCATGCCTGCACCCAGCTCGCACGGGGCAAGGGAATGCCCTGACTTCCCGGGCTCGCCCTCGAAGACAATCACGCGGTCCGAGATTATGTCCAGGAACTGCAGGTCGTGGTCCACGACGAAGCAGGGCGTTTCCATCAGCTCCGCGCGGGAGCGTATCAGTTTTGCCACGCGAAGCCGCTGCTCCACGTCCAGAAATGCCGAAGGCTCGTCAAGCAGGACTATGTTCGCGTCCCTGATGAGCGCCACGGCGACAAAGACTGACTGCAGCTCGCCGCCCGACAGCTTCCCCATCGCCCGCTCGTAGAGCTTCTCAAGACCCAGCAGGAGGGTTATGTGCTTATCCTCCTTGGAAAAGGTTTCCTTGCATGTCTTCTGCGAAAGGTATTCCCTGACTAACATCTCCGCCTCATTGCTTTCAAGCACCAGCCTCTGGGGCTTGTAGGACAGCCTGAATGAAGGAACCAGCGCGTTGTTATCCGGCTTCTCCTCGCCCGCCAGCATCCTGATGAATGTGCTCTTGCCCGTGGCGTTGGGCCCCATGATGCCGATGACCTCGCCGCGGTTGAGGCGGCCCGGCTCGGTTCTCATGGAGAAGCCGGCGAAGCGCTTCTCAAACGCGGGAAACTCCATGAACAGCTTGTGCTTTGCAGCCTCCTTGGCGCGCGCCGCGAACTTTATCGGCTCGTCGCGGAAGCGCACGTTCTCCTCGGGGATGAAGCCCTCCAGCAGGGTGTTGATGCCCGCGCGCACGGTGTAGGGCTGCGAGACTATTCCGAACACGCCGGGCCTGCCGTAGAGGATGTGGACCACGTCGGCAAGGTAGTCCGCCACCGCAAGGTCGTGCTCAATCACCATCACAAACCTGCCTTCCGCCAGCCTCCTGATTTCCTGCGCGACCCTCAGCCGCTGGAACACGTCCAGATAGCTTGACGGTTCGTCAAAGAAGAAGAAGTCCGCGTCCTTTGACAGCGCAGCCGCGACTGCGAACAGCTGCAGCTCCCCGCCTGACAGGCCTGCTATGTCCTTGTCCAGCATCTGCTGAATGCCAAGCCTGTCAACGACGTCCTTTGAAGCCCTGAGGTGGTCCCTGACCTTCCCCTTGTAGAGCTGCGGTATCCTGTCAACGTGCTGGAGCTTGTATGCGGCCCTCAGCTTTTTGTCTGCAATCAGCGAGAGGTAGTTGCGCATCTCTGTGCCCTTGAACTTCAGTAGTATCTGTTTCCAGGAGCCTTCAGCCTCACCTGAATTGGGCTTCAGGTTGCCTGAAAGTATGTTCATCACCGTTGTCTTGCCTGTGCCGTTCTGGCCGACAAGGCCGACGACGCTGCCCTTCTGCGGGGCAGGCAGGCGGAAGAGGACAAATCTATTCTTCCCGTAACGGTGGACAGGGGTTTCGTCGAGACTGGTCGGCAGATTGACGACATCAATGGCAAGGGTCGGGCACTTCTTGCAACAGATGCCGCAGCCGATGCACAGCCCCTCGTCTATCAGCGGCTTCCTGTCAAGCTCCGAGGTGGTTATGCAACCCTTTTCCATGCTACCGAGAGCTTCGCTCTCGGGCATGTCATGAGACAGATGTCTCATTGACATGCGGTTGACAGGGCACGCGCGCTGGCAGAGATACCAGTCGCACGCCCTCGGGTTGCACAGCTCGCGGTCAATTACAGCAACGCGCCTTTGAGGCATAGAATAGTCATGAACGCATTATTTATAAGCAGGTTCGCCAATTATACTCATGACGTTTCGGACTTGAATGGTGCTCATGGAGCCAAAGTCTGAAGGTCATGTTGTAGAGGAGCAAAGAAAAACATGACGGATTACGCTGACATTCTCAAGAAGTCGCTCAGGTTTTCTGTCCATCCCAAGAGGTGGCTGCCGTTCTTCATCGTGGACGCGGTTTTCTATGCGGCTGTCATCCAGTTCGTGCTTTCCAACCTCGGCGGGCTGGTCGGCATGATGTCGTCTGCTGAACTGAGCCTTGAAGCAGCGGCAACGTTCGTGTATTTCATCGGAACCGTGCTCGCCATGTCCGCTGTCTTCTGGCTCATAAGGACATGGGTGCAGGGCGCGGTCATCCTGCAGAGCGCCAGGGAAAAGGACAGGGTCGCAGGCACGTTCAACTACGGGCTGAGGCGTTACATCTCGCTTGTGCTGGCGACCGCTGTTGTCGCCATAATAGGAATGGCGGTGAGCATCGTGCCTTACATCGGTTCAATTCTATCCATAATAGTTTCCATAGTGCTGGTGTTCGTTGCGCAGGGCGTCATGGTTTCCAAGATGGGCTTCGCAGGCGCGCTCGGCAGCGCATTTGACATGTTCAGGAACAGGCCGGGCTCGGTCTTCCTTGCATGGCTTGCCACGGCACTGGTGTCACTGATAATAGCCGGCATATTCCTGCTGCCCGCCTTCGCCGCGTTCGGCGTGACCATGCTGCCCGCCCTTGTCAGCATGGGCGCTGAGGCGTCAATAATGTCAGTGGTTTTGCTGATGATGCAGAACATCACGCTGCTTGCCGTGGTGGGAGTGATATTTACTATAGGCACCTCAATCGCAGCCGCCTTCTCCACGAAGTCGCTGACCGAGTTCTACATGGCCTGGCACAAGAGGAAGCTGGTTTGAGGGCTGCGGTTGCGCGCGCCCGAGCGATTGAAATGAACGTATGCGATTAAGCGATGTTTTTCGGACTATCTAAAAATATTATAAATCTCCGAAAAATATGGGTGGAGCGAGGTGCAACCGAGCGGAACCGCTTAATCGCTGTTAGTTTCCCTCAATAGAGGTTGGATTTTAGTGCAACGTTCGGCGAAGCCGAAAAATCAAAAGTCGTCGGCACTTAATTAAAAATATGGCATTTCCCGAGCAGTTTTTA
>VGIZ01000063.1 GCA_016867675.1 Candidatus Aenigmatarchaeota archaeon
GTGCCTGCCCTGACAACTGCCTGTCTGATGCGGATTGCCCGCGCGGCACAGGCTGCTCAGCCTACATATGCAGGGGTTCGCCAAAAACCTGTGAAAAGGTGGTACTGGTTCCCTGCTGCGGAGACGGCAGGTGCGAGGGCGGCGAGAACTCCACATGTCCGTCGGACTGCCCCGCGCAGCAGTCCAGCCAAAACAATAGCCAGCAACAGAGCCCACCCAACCAGAACCAGACAGGAAATCAGACATCAAACCAGACAACATACACCTATTACGCCAACATCACGATAACCAACATAACCTATTTGGAACCCGAATTCGTTGTCATAAATAATATAGGTAATGGAAGCGCTGATATGATCAACTGGACCCTCAATGACAACACAACATTAGCCAGCCACATCTTCACATTTCCGGATTTCATTCTTGGCCCGAATTCATATGTGAAGGTGCACACAGAAGCAGGAACGAACAATGCCACTGATTTATTCTGGGGTAAAGGATGCCCACCCCCTAGTGCCCAATGCATATGGAATAACGACCATGATACAGGCACGCTCAAGGACAGCAATGGAAGTGTCATCAGCGTTTATGCCTATTAGAAACTACCTGCACTCCCTGCACAGCCAGCGCCCCGCGGTGTTGCGCAGGTCGTCTGAATACTCGTCGCAGTCCTCGCACGTGCCGGATATGCGCTCGTCGGGCTGTGCCACGGCCTCCACCCTCGCGCGCAGCTTCTCGGAAAGCACCTCTATCATCTCAGGCGAAACAAGCAGCAGCTCCTTGTCCGAGACTATGCCCTGCAGCTTGCCGTCCTTTATCACAGGCATGCGCTTGTAGCCGGACTTTATCATTATCCTCGCAACCTTGAGTATGTCCTCGCCGGGGTCAACGCTGATGAGCTTCTTCTTCCTGAGGTCCTTGACCTTCACCCTTGAGGGGTTTTTCCCTGCTGCTATAAGGCCGACGATGTCGTCATCGGTCACTATGCCGATCGGCTTCGTCTTGCTGTCGACGACTATAACCGAGCCGATCCTGTTGTTGGTCATTATCTTGGCGACGTCGCTGATGGCCATGCCCGGCTCAACGGTCACCACGTTCTTCTTCATTATCTCCGAAACCTTCGGCATAAGGCACCTGAGGAATATTGGTTCCAATACTTAAATGCAAAATCCTATGGATTTTGCATGTCGCGCGAGTAAAACTCGCACTTAAATAGAAATCGCCAAATATTTTCATGAAAGTGGTGATAGCGCTTGCTGCCATAATCCTTGCAGTCATGGCAGCGCTGCGCTTCTTTCTCGCCCACGACCCGTTCCTGATAAAGGTCTACGGCGTCGTCATGCTGCTGTTCGGCGCCGTTGTCCTTTTTGCCTTCAGCAGCCTGATTGAAGACAAAAGCAGCGGCGCGATGGAGGTGTCGGGCGCGCTCATCATCGCAGGCGCGATAACGATACTCTTCATATGAGCAACTGCTCCATGGCAGGTTAGGATGACGGAACTGATATTCCCGACGGTTGCTGATACCTCGGCTTCAAGGGTATGTTTTTGCGCAGGTCACAGCAGGAAAAGTTGCAGAAGCACGAAGAAACGGATTCTAACAAAACCAGACATAAGGGCTCAGATGTCCTTGACCTCAATTACCTTCAGCCCGTCCTTGGTTATCTCGAACGGGTGGACCAGCGTCGAGTGGTCGGTCCTGCGCATCTTTCGGATGAGCAGCGTCCGCTTGAACTCCTCAGTCACGGGAATGAGGTTCAGCTTGATTATGGAGTCAACGATGTATTCCACTACCCCCCTTCCTGACAGCGCATCGGACGTCTCGGGCACGCTGCCGGACAGCAGCGATGTCACTCCTATGGCCTTCATGTTCTCGATGAACTGCATGAGCGCGACCTTTGAGATGTATTCGTCCTTTATGAACATCTCGATGACTGAAACAGAATCCACGACCACCCTCTTTGCCTTGAGTTCCTTCACGGCCTGCCTTATCCTGTCGGATATGTCAAAGACATAGATTTTTGTTGTCTGGGCAAGCTGGTCCTCGCTTATCCTTTTCATGGGAAGCACGGGCTTGATGGAAATGAACTTCAGCAGCCTCTTCTTCTCGAGCGCCTCAAGGTCCCAGCCGAACATCACGTTTATGTCCCTCTTGACGTCAGCCTCGTTCTGCTCCGTTGTGACATAGACGCCGGGCTCGCCGTCGAGCGCGCCCCTGTATAGGAACGAAACACACAGGGCGGTCTTTCCCGTTCCAGTCTTCCCCGCGACAAGGTTGGCGCTGCCCCTCACAAGCCCGCCCTGCATCTTGGCGTCAAGCCCCGCGATGCCTGTGGAAACCCTGTCGCTCTCTTTCGCCATTCCAATCACAACAATAATTCGTTTGGCTGGCTTTTATCTATGCCTGCCTATGAGCGCATCCCCGCCTTCAGAATCAGTCGGCCAGGACGTCCCTGAGGGTTGCGTATCTTTCCGCCATAAGCTTCCTCAGGCGGGATTCCGACGAGCGCATCTCGCCCAGTGTTTTTCTGACAAAATTCGCGTCCAGCAGCCTGCCGTAATAGTTCAGCCCGTTCCTCAGCTTCCTGAATCTGTCAAAGTCGCGGGCGATGTCGGGCAGGCCCTGCTTTTCCAGGAATGAAGTCACGCATACGTGGTTGAGTATGTTGAAGCCCTCCATGAATGCCATGGCTTGGCACAAACCGAGCAGCGATTCGTACATGTCGCAGAACAGCGAAATGGCGCTTACGTCGTCCACGACCGAGCGCTTCACGAACTTCTCCCGTCTGGA
Organism: Candidatus Aenigmatarchaeota archaeon; assembly: GCA_016867675.1. Lineage (GTDB taxonomy): Archaea > Aenigmatarchaeota > Aenigmatarchaeia > QMZP01 > QMZP01 > VGIZ01. Next base: position 2,789 of record VGIZ01000063.1, read on the forward strand.
AGAAACGCCTATCAGGGATTTTGCGCGCTGGACGTCCCTGAACGACGCCTTTGCCCAGCCGTCCCTTATGCATTCATCCCAGGTCATCTGAAAACCTCCACGAACCCTGAAACAACTATGCCGTTCAGGGCGTTGTTGATAAGCTCTTTGTTTTTGCCCGACCTTAAATCATCCTCGCTCATCGTTATAACGTGTAGGTTATGGCCGAGCTTCTTGGCGAAGGCGCCTACGTCTATGTCACCGGCCTTTGTTTTTGTCACGACGAAAAGGTCAATGTCGCTCCTGCTGTCATCCTCGCCCCTGGCTGCGCTGCCATACAACACTATGGCAGGATAGTTGAGCTTGGTTTCTAGAAACTCGATGATGCCGCATTCCCTCAGTCTCCTTATGGTATGGAAAACCTTCCTGTCCTTGAATTCCTGTGACTGCCGGTTGGCCCTGTATTTTTCGTATATGCCTGCCTTCTCGCGGAGCAGCAGGCCGTCTTTCGTCAAGCCAGCGAGATATTTCTTGGCAGTCCTCGGCGATATTGACAGCAGCCTTGCCGCCTCGCGCACATGGTAGCTCCCTTCCGGTTTTTCAAGAAACAGTTCAAGCACGGTATCGCCTTTGTCTCTGTTTACTTTTTTAACCATATGGTTATTTATGTAAACAGATGTTTAAATATGTAACCATCAATTAGGCACAGCCACACCCTTTCTGCTTCCCATCCTTTTCCTCACTCTCGCAGCCACCCTTGCCGCCAGCGGCCTGAGCCCGAATCCTGACTTCACCCAGTCTTTCACAGCCTTCGCCGACAGCTTCGTCCTGACGATCGCGCCCCGTTCGTCCATCTTGTGCCTGAGCGCGCCTTTCGTGCTCAAAATCTCCGACTGCTTGCCGATGATAAGCTCCTCGAATGCCTTCTCGTCAACCTTGCCCGTGAAGTAGTCCCTGTAGGTCGCCTTCCTGCCCTCCACCTGCGACTTCTCCTTGTCAATCATGCGCCTTATCTCGCGCGTCAGCCGCATGTACGGCACGGCTATCTGCGTCAGCAGGTACAATGCGATGAACGCGAGCACCACGCCGAGGATTATCCAGTACCTGTTGTCCAGCGCGAACTTCAGCAGCCACAGGGAAGCCAGCCCTGCCTGCGCCTGCTCCAGATGCGCCTTCGCCGCAGCGACCTGCGCCTGCAAACCCGCAAGGTTGTCGGAGTCTATGCTTGCGCCAGCATTGCTTATCGTGTTCTCTAGCTGGCTGGCAAGCGACTCCATGCTAGTGACATCAATCCCGGAGGCGGAGTAGTTGCTTATCTCACCCCTCAACCTCCCCAGCTGCTGCTTGTATTGCTCAATGTCAGCCAGCAGCGGGTTCTCCGCAACCCTAACGGTGAAGCTCTTGGTGGCCTCAAGCCCGTATGCCGTCGCGTTCACAGTGAACAGGTAGTCGCCAAGAGCATCGGACAGCGCGGGATGCACTGTTATCGGGAAGTCATAGGAAGGCGAGAGCGGCTGCACAGTCAGGTTCCCGGGCGCGAATGATGAGCAGCAGCCGTTCCGCACTGCTATGCTTATCTCCAGCGTCAGGTTGCCTGTGTTTGTGATGCTGCCTGTCAGCGTGGCGTTCTCGCCGCGCTTCACCTCAACATAATCCCTGCTGATGGTGAAGTTGAACCCCCTGCGGTTCAGCTCGCAGAAAGCGGGCGAGGGCTGGCAGCGCGTGGTCGCTGTCGCGTTGCTGCAGCCAGCAGGCGTGCAGTTGTATGTCTGGAACACCTCAAGGGGCCCGCAGCCGCCCACGCCGCAGAGTTCCCCCGTCCATTCGCAGTCGCATTTCTGCGTCACGGTCCCGCCCCCGCCACCTCCACCTCCATCACCTCCTCCG
>VGIZ01000064.1 GCA_016867675.1 Candidatus Aenigmatarchaeota archaeon
GCAATACTGGCTGGTCTGGCATCGACATTCGTTGCCATGTACAGCGGCTACGTCCTTCTGGTGCTGGTGATCCTCGGTCTTATCGTGGGGTTCCTCAACATCAAGGACAAGGAAGTGGTCAACTTCCTGATAGCTGCAATCGCACTTATGGCTGTGGGCACTGCAAACCTGGTTTCCATAAACCTGGCAATCCCGCTTCTGGGCTCTCTTGTCATGAGCATAGTCCAGAACGTTGCTGCTTTCGTGGCCCCGGCTGCCTTGGTTGTGGCCCTTAAGGAAGTTTACAACATCGCGAAGGGCATGTAAACCAGAGTCTTGGCTTCCTTTTCCTTTTCTTTTAATTTCTTTTTCATAGCGGAAGCTATGCGCCTTTTTATTCTACAGATTATTTACAATTATCATGCCGGATTTTCAGGAGCTTTCGGGCAAGACGCAGGAACATGAGTTCTACAACAACCTGCCCGAGGGCTATGCGGCGGGCAAGACAAAATACGTTGTGGTGACAGGCTCTGTCATATCAGGCGTGGGCAAGGGCACGTTCACGTCGTGCCTTGGTAACCTTTTGAAACTCAAACATGGGCTCAACGTCGTCCCGATAAAACTGGAAGGATACCTCAACTGCGACTCGGGCACGCTGAATCCCTACAGGCATGGCGAAGTCTTCGTCCTTGATGACGGAATGGAATGTGACTTGGATTTGGGAACATATGAAAGGATGCTGAATACAAACCTCACCAAAGACAGCTTCGTCACGGCAGGCAGGATATTCAAGACCATCATTGACAAGGAGCGCGCGGGCAAGTATCTCGGCCGCGACGTGCAGTTCATCCCGCACGTAACGGGTGAGATAAAGGGCATTCTGAGGGGTCTGGCTATGAAATCTGACGCCGATATAGTCATGGTTGAAATCGGCGGTACGGTCGGTGACATAGAAAACTCATATTATCTTGAAGCCATGAGGGAGCTCGGCCACGAGGAGGGCAGGGACAACGTCTGCTTCATCAACATAGTCTACATATTGGAGCCGGGCTCGCTCGGCGAGCAGAAGAGCAAAGCAGCTCAGCTTGGCCTGCGTGCACTTATGAGCACAGGCATACAGCCCAGCATAGTGGTCTGCCGCAGCGAACACCCGCTGAAGGAGAGCATACGCGAGAAGATAAGCATCTACTCCAACGTGCCTGTTGAGCGCGTCATAGGGCTCTTTGACACCAAAAACATCTATAAGGTCCCCATCCAGCTCATGGAGATGGGTGTTGATAAGATGATATTCGATATACTAAAGCTGAAAAATTCAAGCAAGTCCCATCCAGACTTCCTTAAATGGGAACAACTCTCAGAAAAAATGGACAGAGCCAAAAGCAAGATTACAATAGGCATAGGTGGCAAGTACACGAATGTGCATGACTCCTACATGAGCATAATCAAGGCTCTGGAACATACGGCCCCATATTTCGGCTACAACGTTGACATAAAATGGATTGAGACGACGGAGATATGCGACGGAAAGGAGAAAGGCTGCCTCAAAGGCATAGACGGCCTGATAATCCCTGGCGGCTTCGGCAGCAGAGGTGTTGAAGGCAAGATAGACTGCATAAGATATGTGAGGGAAAACAACATACCTTTCCTTGGGCTCTGTCTGGGCTTCCAACTCGCGGTCATAGAGTTTGCGAGGAATGTCTGCGGCATAAAGGATGCGGCTTCAACAGAATTCAATACCAAAACAAAGGAACCTGTCATCTGCATCCTTCCTGAGCAGGAGGAGGTCAAGGGGCTTGGCGGCACAATGCGGCTCGGCGGTTATGATATGAAAGTGAAGAAAGGCACATCAGCAATGCGGCTTTATGGTTCCGACATGGCAAGGGAGCGCTTCAGGCACAGGTACAATGTCAACACAAAATACATAGGAGTTTTGGAAAAGAATGGCATAGTCTTCTCGGGGATGGCACCGGAGAAAAAAATTATGCAGATACTCGAGCTTCCGCAGAAAATGCACCCATTTTTCCTAGCTACACAATTTCACGCAGAATATACATCAAAACCGCTGGCACCAAACCCGCTTTTCAAGGGTTTTGTTGAGGCTGCAATCAACTATAGCAAGAAAAAATAATTCATTCGCTGCCAGCATACTCCGCATCCAGCAGCTCCCTTATCTTTTTCGCCTTCACATGGCCTATGCCCTCAACTTCCTTCAGTTCCTCCTCGGTTGCGGCGAAAAGCCTTGCAGGCGTGCCGAACCTCTTCAGCAGCCGCTTGCTCATCACGGCATTGACGAACGGCAGGCCTGACACAAGAAACTCCTGATGTTTGTGCAGCGGCGCGTCCATGCTGAAACTGCGGAGCTGGACAGGCCTTTTCAGCTCCAGCTGCTCGCGCCGCGCAATCCAGTAGAGCTGGGCTGCTGTCTCCTTCGGGTTTCTGGTCCAGATGATCGGGATGTCAAGGTCAATGGTTATGGACGCCAGGGCGCCCCGAACAGAGTTCGGGTGCATGCCGTTGTCAAACAGCAGCTCAGGGCTGCCCTCGATGAAGAGCAGCGGGTTCTCGTACGACTTCGCCAGCCGCTCCAGCTGCTCAAACATGCGCTGGTCCATTATGGACGCGGCAAAGTCAGCCACAGACTTTCTTTCCACAGCCACCCTGTCTGACAGGATGTAGTCCCCTGCCTCCAGCTGCTCAGCCCTCACCAGCGCGTCCATGCCCGACAGGTGCTTCATCACTCCCGACGCTGCCTCGCGGTGGTCAGCGACAATCACGACGCCAGAAACGTTTTTTCCGCCCACTCAATCAGTCCCCATTAATATATAGAGGATTGGATAATTACTAATAAAGGGTGGGTATGTCCGACAAGGCGTTTGCAGGGCTCGCAGCCCTGTTTGTTCTGTCAGTGCTTTCAGCGCCAGCCCTTGCGCTGAGCACGCCTTCGGTCACGTTCATCCCCGACAAGGTCAGCACCAACGCAGCCTTCATCATGATAGCAGACCCGCACGCAGCGCCCGGCGACTCGGTCATCGTGACGTGGGGGCTGAACGGGCCGACCACAACCGAGACGAACAGGCAGGGCTCGTTCCCCAGGTCAGGCAGCAGGTATGTCTGCTACTTCTCCAGCACCGACAACGAGAGCACCTGCGGCCCTGCGCCGTTCAAGACCCCGAGCTCGGTGCCGCCGCGCAGCTTCTCTGTGACAGCGATAAACCAGCTGAACACCACGGGTGTTTTTGTCGCCAACATCAGCGTGGGCGACATACAGATTCTGCCGTCTGCCTTCACCACCAACGGGGTGAACATCACGATTTTCTGGTCGACGTACACGGTGGGAACCTTCCGTTACGCGGTTTACTACGCTTCCAACTTCACCAGCACCGGTTTTTCCGGCATCGTGCCATTCGACCCTTTGGCCAAGGGCTATTCCTTTGACGTGCCCACCGGCCCGGGCGAATACCTGATTTCCCTGAGGATTGACGAGGATGCGACCGGCAAATTCGGCGGCACTGTGGTGCGGTATGAAATTCCCGAGTCAGGCATCTACGCAGAGGGCGGGCCTGTGAAGCTTGTGGCTGACCCCGTGAGCTTCGAGGTGCTGCTGAACAGGGGACAGAACTACCAGAGGACAGGCTTCTCCATAACCAGCATCGGCAGCAACCCGCTGGGCAACCTGTCAGTGGCAGTCCCCTCAGCCTACAGCCCCTTCCTTTCAGTGACGCTGGCCAACACCAGCATAGCGCCCAACGGCACCATATTCTACACCGTGGTCATAGGCGGGCCTCAGCACACCATGGAGATAAACACCAGGGTCAACGTTACGTCCAGCAACATCACCATAGGCTACATCCCAATAAAGATCAATGTCAGCATTGTAAATGAGTGCGAAGGCGTCACGCCCATAACCTGTCCTGCCGCCGGCAGCGGCATATCAGTAAGCCCGACGGTATGGACAGGCAGCTATCTTGCAGGCAAGCCCGCAACGCTCAACTTCACCGTCACGAACAGGGGGAACACCACGCTCAGCAACATCACACACACAAGCGACCTTGGAAGCTCGCTGTCGGTCAGCCTGCCTGGCACCATACTGCCCAGCGGCTATGCGCAGGCATCAGCCACACTGACCCCGAGTTATGGCGGACTTAAGTCAGGCACGATAACGATAACATCCCCGCAGGGCTCGGCGAGCATCGCTGTGCTGGCCAACTTCTATGAGGATGCCAGCAGCAGCCTGTCAGACCTCCAGCTGGATTACGCCGACTTCCAGTCAGGGCTGACAGCCGCGCAAAGGGGTGCGCTCTCAGACGCCTTCATCAGCATAGACTCCGACATCAGCAGCGCGCAGAGCGCGCAGGACAGCGGCGACTATGCAGGCGCAAACGACTACTACATTAAGGCGGCGGCAAAGCTCGGCGCGCTGAAGAGCGCATTCGCAGGCCCGATTGAGCCGACACCCGAACCTGTGAACATTGACTTCACGACCATCCTGATAATCGTGGTGGTCATCGCAGCAGCCGCGGGCGCATTCATCTTCATCAGGCGGCGCAGGCAAGGCGGCGGCGAGGATCTTGAGGAAGAGCTCGGCGAGGAGTTCGGCCCGCTGCCAGGGGAAGAGGGGCAGTGAGGCCCGGCTCCAATTGA
>VGIZ01000065.1 GCA_016867675.1 Candidatus Aenigmatarchaeota archaeon
GCCATTGAGAACGGGCAGAGCATACTGATTTCAGGCGGCACAGCGACAGGCAAGACGTCGCTGCTGAACGCAATATCGCTTTTCATCAAGCCCAGCATGAAAATAGTCAGCATCGAGGACACCTCGGAATTAAGGCTTCCACATCCGCACTGGATTCCGGAAGTCGCCAGGACGCCCCTGTCCATCGAAGGCAAGATAGGCGAGGTCAGCCTTTTCGACCTGCTCAAGTCCTCCCTCCGCCAGAGGCCTGACTACATAGTGCTCGGCGAGGTCAGGGGCAAGGAGGCGTTCGTGCTCTTCCAGCAGATGGCTTCCGTGCCCGGCAATCAGGAGGTGCTAGTTTTCAACGACAGCCACCTCAGGTCCTTGCCCATAACAGAACTTGACGGCAAAACATACAGCCTTCCGACCATGGACCCCGAGACAGGTGAGATTAAGGTAGAGCCCATGAAGATGCTCGTGGAGCATTCCCCTGTTTCCGAATTGTTCAGGATAACCACAAAAACTGGGAGAGTTGTTGTGACAAGCGGTAATCATTCAGTTTTCACGAAAAGAAATGGGAAAATAGAACCGGTTGTTGTCACTGAAATCACCGCTGGTTCTGACATAATAGTCGCTCCGAAGAAGTTACCTGCAAGACTGGGAAAAACAAAGATTTTAGGCAAGGTTGGGGTTGACAAAGTTGAAAGCATTGAGAGAATCCAGCTTGAACAACCCGAGCCTGTCTATGACATCTCCGTGCCAGGCACCCAGAACTTCATCGGCGGCTTCGGCGGCGTGATGCTGCACAACACGGGGCATCCTTCGATGGCGACCATCCACGCCGCAAGCATATCGCAGCTGATAGACAGGCTGATAACCCCGCCCATATCGCTGCCGCCGAGCCTGCTGGAGAACATAAACATAATAATCTTCCTTGTGCTTTCAAGGCTCCACGGCTCATATGTCAGGAGGGCAGACGCGGTGATGGAGGTCGTCGGCCTCAAGGGCGACAGGCCCATGACAAGGACAATCTTCGAATGGAAGCCTGTGGATGACAGCTACGTCACGAAGGAGAGGTCCCTGCTGCTCACGAGCATAGCCGTAAGGCAGGGCGCGACCGAGGACACGCTGAAGAACGAGCTGATGAGGCGCAAGAAGGTGCTTGAATGGATGCACGAGCAGGGCGTTTTTGACTACAGGGATGTCGCAAGGGTCATAAGCACCTATTACACGAACCCCGACAAGGTGATGGACGCTGTAATGACATCCTGACATGGTGACTAAATGCGCGCTGCAAGACGCTTCAGGGCTGCAGGCGCATGCGTGCAATATTATTGGTGTTCGCATGTTCACTGCAACAGGATATTGATGATGCAGGAACATTCAGACAGAAATATTGGTGACTAAATGTTCGACAGGGTCGCATTGAAGCTTTTCGGCAAGCTGGTCAGCCCTTACACCGAATACTTCGAGGGGCTCAAATACAGCATGAGGAAGGCAAGGATAAGCATCTCGGTGCAGCAGTACCTTTCAAACATAGTGTTCTACTCGTTTGTCACGTTCATGGTTGCGGTGATAGTGGCAAGCGCGTTCGTCTCCCTTGTCGTGCCGCAGCTGGCGTATTCCTACACGCTGGGGATAATCATATCCTTCCTTGCAGCAGGGCTCATGTTCTTCGTCGGGTTCTACTACCCCAGCATGCTGTCAAAGACGCTCTCAACGCGCATAGAGAGGTCGCTGCCATTCGCGACGTCCTACATGGCGACGACGGCGTCCTCGGGCACCAACCCGATAAACCTCTTCAAGATGCTTTCGCTCAGGGGCGGCGAGGTTGGGAAGGAGGCGAACAGGATATACACGAATGTCACAAGCCTTGGCATGAGCCTCACCTCGGCGCTGCAGAGGGCGGCGCTGCGCAGCCCGTCGCCTGCATTTTCCGACCTCCTCTGGGGCCTGATATCAACCATAACCACAGGGGGCGACATTGAATCCTACCTCAGGAACAAGAGCCGCGCATACATGTCGCAGTACAGGCGCATGCTCAACGACTATGCCAAGCAGATAACCCTTTACACAGAGATATACATCACGCTGGTGATAGTGGGCACGCTGTTCTTCATAGTGCTCATCTCGATAATATCGCCGCTCACAGGCATAGGCGCGCTGTTCACGCAGACACTGCTGGTGTTCTTCGTGATACCGCTCGTCTCAATAGGGTTCATAGTGCTGCTCAAGGCCATATCCCCGACGGAGTAGTTGATATGAAGTTAAACCTCCGCTTGACCAAAACCAGAAGAGGATGCTACTGAGTCCGAATGACTCAGGCACGTCATGAGACAGCAGTCTCATAGACGGTCCATTGACAAGAGCAAGGTGAAGCTGATGAATACTAAGAACAAGATTGTGACGTTTTCGGCGCTGGGAGCGATAATCCTTATACTGATAGGCATAGTGATCGGCGACTTCGCCGTGCTCGGCAACCTGATAGTGATAGCGGTCTTCGTTTCCGTGGTGCCGCTGCTGCTTTACAAATACTCGAGGTTCATGTACATAAAGTCCATTGAGACGCAGTTCCCGAATTTTGTCCGTGACATGGCAGACTCCAAGCGCTCGGGCATGAGCTTCAAGGAGGCTGTCAAGATAGCGTCCAAGACGAACTACGGCAAGCTCAGCCCGGAGATAGAGCGGATGAAGAACCGCATGACATGGGGCACGCCGTTCCTTAGGACGCTTGAGATATTCGGCAAGGACGTCAGGGATTCAAAGATGATAAACGAGTCGCTGAACATCATAAAGGAATCGTTCAAGTCCGGCGGCAAGGTGGCGGACACGCTGGAGTCCGTGGCGACCGACATGCTCATGATAAAGGAGGCAGAGGCCGAGCGCAGCAGCATGGTCAAGCAGCACGTAATGATAATGTACGGCATATTCTTCATGTTCCTTTTGATATCCATCGCCATCATCTTCGTCATGATACCCATGATAAAGAGCGCGCCTGTCATGGCAGGCGCGAACACGCCAGTTGGGATACAGTTCATCAACCCCTGCGAGAACACCAAAAGCATATTCCCGTGCAGCCTTTTCGGCAGCATGTGCCTTGTGATGGGCGTTCCCCAGGGCATAACCTGCTACTACACGGCGCTGTTCTTCACGGTCGTGGTGCTGCAGGGCCTGTTCATGGGGCTCATAGCGGGCCAGCTGGGCGAGAACTCCATCACAGCAGGCTCCAAGCACTCCATGATAATGGTGCTGGCGGCAGTCAGCATCTTCCTCTTCCTCATAAAGGCCGGAATGCTGCCGAAATAATTTCTCCTGGTGATATGCAGTCCCCAAGGAATAATGGGCGCCTGACAGCATTCTCTGGCAACGAAATTCACTGAAACCGCAGGTTCAACACCAAACACCCCAATTTAAATTTTGCTGTCATTATTGCCCTTATGGACGGGAGATTTCTTGAGATGCTGGGAAGCCAGACAGGCTCTGACGGCAGGCTGGGCTGGCCTGTCGCCGTCAAGGACAGGATAGCGTATTTTCCCGAGAATCCGGGCCAGGGCAGCGTCGCCGTGACCTTCCTCTGGACCATGAGGGACGCGGTCATACCGAAGCTGGTGAAGGAGAACTTGGCCATAGCCACTAACTTCTACACGCCCGCAGGGCTTGAGGGCATGGTGAGGAACATCCTCGGCAACCCGTGCATCAGGTATGTCATAATGCTGGGCGAGGAGTACTCGTCGCGCTCGAAGGCGGACACCATCTCCGACAGGACGAGCGCGAACGCCATACGCTCGTTCTTTGAGAGAGGCTTGGGCAGCGACAGGAAACTGCCGGGTTTTGAGACAGCGGTGCACATCGACAGGAACATACCGCTTGAGATGGTGGATGCTGTCAGGAGGAACGTTGAGCTGATTGACCTTAACAAAAGGATGCCGAATGCGTCGCTTGATGATAAGATAGCCGAGGCCAACAGGCTGATGGCGTCGCTTGGGAGGATGGAGCCGTTCCTTGAGAAGCCGGTGACATTCGGCTTTGAGCCTGCCGAGGAGTCGCTGCCCTTTGAGGGCGGGCCGATAATCGTGCACGAATCCACCATACCGCGCGCATGGACGGAGATGATATACAACATCTACCGCTACGGCCGCGAGAACCTGATGAACGCCAACACCGACCGCTGGGTCAAGGAGATAAACAACATGATAGTCGTTGTCCACGACCCGCAGGACACCGACCTGACATTCAACCCGTTCCTTGTGCCCATGACAAGGGAGAAGATAGAGGCATACAAGCAGGAAATCCTGTCAGCCCAGCTGCCGCCAGGGAAGGCCTACACATACGGCAACAAGCTGAGGGCCTACCACTACCCTTCGGCGGACGAAGTCAAGGCGCTTGTCGGCAGCCGCGAGTACAAGGACTTTGAGTTCGGGAGAGGGCCGCACCTTGACGCCAACATACGCTACCACAACAATTCATGTGAGATAAACCAGATAGAAGACATAATAGACGTGCTGAAAAGGGACATGTATTCAAAAGCATGCGTCGCAATCACATGGCATGCGCAGGAGGAGCTGATG
>VGIZ01000066.1 GCA_016867675.1 Candidatus Aenigmatarchaeota archaeon
AGTAGTTGCATGAGATGCTCCAAGTGCGGCGCAGAGACCGCTGTCATTGACGGCTACACCTGCATGCAGTGCGGCAGGTGGACATGCCTTGAGCACAGGATGCCCGACAGGCACGACTGCTATTCAGATGACCCGCTGAAAGGCATAGAAGTGAAAAGCCTGTTGGACAGGCGGCCCGAAGAAGGACGAGCCGCAACTGAGGATCAGTCCTCAGTGCGCACCAGCGGAGCTGGTCGCGCCTCCGCGGCAAAACCTTCTGGTAAGGCAGGACAGCCAACCCAGCCCGCGCAGCCGCAGAAGAGGAAGCGGTTCGGGATTTTCTAACTGATGCGAAGGCTAGAGCCTTATCTCCGTGGACCTGATTTTTTCTCCCATGAGGGCCCTGTAAACATGGCCTTCCTTCGTTATGTTGAATATCACGACAGGAATGCCGACAAGCGAGTCCCTGATTCGCATTATCTTGCCCCTCATGCCGCCTGTGACGTCAACATTTGTGGCCTCGCCTGTGCTCCTCAGAATCTCGTTGAAATTTGATTTGCTTATGTTTTCTATGAGCCTCGCATTCCTGCCCAGCTTCGGGTCTGCGGTGAATATCCCGTCCACGTCCGTGCCCATGAGCACCCTGTCGGCTTTCAGCTTCTTTGCCAGGTGGGGCACAATGGCGTCCCCTGAAACCACGCTGGCGCCGAGCTTGCTGTCAATGACCATGTCGCCGTAGAGTATGGGTATGATGTCTTTGCTGGTTTCCAGAAGTTTGCTTACGATTGACGTGTCAAACCTTTCTATCTTCCCGCCCTTCTGCACTATGCACGCGCTGGGCTGGACGGGGAATCCGAGCAGCCCCTCCTCCCTGAAGATATCCATGAAAATCTTGTTAAGGTCTTCCATGGAGTTGTGCGTCCTGACAAAGCCTTCGGCGTCTTTCTCATCCCTGATGCCGTCCTTTATGCCATAATCAGTGACCAGCTTGTGGCCGAACGGCCCTGCGCCATGCACTACAACAAGCCGGAAGCTTCTCTCTGACTTGGCCTTCTTTATCTCCGTGGCAATGCAGCGGATGACATCTGTCTTGGCCTTGCACTTGTTATTGTCCTTTTCGGTCACAGAACTGCCGCCAATCTTCAGAATATAAGTATCCATTCAATCTACCCTGACCATTCCCTTCTCGGCGTCAACCTCAACATTCACGCCGTCCTTCAGCCGGCTGATGTCAATCCTGTCAACGCAGGGTATGCCTGAAATGATTGCGCCAACGGCAACAATGGTCTCGCATTCCTTGTTTATGATGGCTGCGGGGGCCTTTCTGTTCTTCGCAAGCCTGTACATGGTGTATGAACCGACGGTTGAACCCTTGCCCTGCGGGAACACGAGAACCTTTCCTGCGATGCTTTTGCCTTCAAGCGGGTGGCCTTTCTCTACGACAACACCGGTGTCCGGGTCAACCCCGCCGTAGAATGACACGCCTTCGGAGGATACTATTGCCTCGCCGCTCGCCTTGCCCGCGCATATTTTCCGGCCTTTCAGTTCCATCATTTCACCGCCATTCCTATGCACTCTTTAAGGGTGCCGAAATATGTTTTGAAGCCGTTCTTGTTCCTGCCGTAATAGACGCCCTTGGCAGAGTTGGTAGCTATGGCCTTGAACCGGCCCTTTAGCGGAGCCACGACGTGGCAGGTGTCGCAGGCGAACTTGGCGCCCGCAGCCTCTATGATTTTCGTGTAACCAAGCCGGTCTGACTCTTCCTTTATCGGTCTCGCTACGCCTATCCAGAATTCCTTCCCTGCCCTCTTGCCCCCCAGCAGCTCTGATATTTTTTTCAGCTCGTCAATAGAGCAGTGCGGGCAGCCTATGAAAACGAAATCCACGTCATCAACGCCGTCGTTCATCTCCGATATGGCTTTTTCTATGTCACTTTTCGCAACAAGTATTTTCTCGTCAGGCTCATCCACCCTTTCCGGTGTTATTCCTTCCACATGGAAGAGAGGTGCGCCGTTGTATGTCACTATCGAGGCGCTTAAAGCCTTCATCTCATCCTCGGCTGCATGCACGATTCCCTTTAAAAGCGGGATTTTGCCCCTTGTGGCCTCGCCCACAACCTTGCCAAGTGCGCCGAAATCCACGATTCCGTCAAGCTCGCTGTTTACCTCAACAAGGACTCTCGGTTTCCTGTTCTCATCGAGATGCAGCCCGTATTCTGGGGTCAGCCCCGTTAGCGCCGCGGCAATCGTGCTGGGCCCTCCTTCCTTGTTTGTCCTTGCCCCGAGAACGGAGTTTGCGAATGTAACCGCCGAGCTCTCCCCCCATGCGATGTGGCTGCCTACATCGGGCCGGTTTCCAACCAGATAAGGCGTGCAGGTGCACGTCGTTGTGACGCCCATTTTGGCGAAGGCGTCAATCACCATCTTCTGTTTCTTAGCAAAATCTTCGGGTATGCCAAGAACCTTCCAGTTCTCAAGGTCCATACCGGCGGGGTTCAGCGTTGTCGGCACCCTAACCTTGCCATCCTTCGCCATCTCAGCCAGGAACTCAAGGCCGGCATCACCGAGATTGTCATAGGAAACTCCCGATATCTGCACGGTTTTCACGGGTATCAGCCTCTTCGCGCCGTAAATCTCGCCCAGCGCGACCAGTATCTCCATGCTTTTCTTCACGGCGTTGCCGTGCCTGCCTTCCAGCATCTCTTTCTCTTCCCTTGTTAATTGCATCTAAACACCCAGATAGTTCTTTATGTCAACATTGGGAAACTCAGCCTTCTCAAAGTTCTTGCCTTTCGCGACCAGCGGCTTGGTGAGATCAAAGCCCATCTTGTACGTCTGATGGGTGTCGGGCTCAGAACTCGGATCAAGCGAGCTGCCCTTCTGCTTCCCTATGACAACAATGTCCTTATCACCTTGGAACCTGGTGGCCATGGCCCATTCAACGCTCAGCGGGTTATAGATGTTTATGTCCTTGTCCACGACAAAACAATGCTTCAGCGAGCCGTGGCCCTTGAAGGCGGCTTCCAGCGCCTTCCTGCCGTCGTCCTCGTTTTTCTTGTCAATCTTGACTATGGCGTGCAGCCATGAGCAGCCGCCGGGATTGATGCTGACATCAAGGCACTTCACAACGTTTGAAACCTCCCTGAAGATGGTCGGCTCCCTCGGCATGCCCATGAGCAGCTTATGCTCCAGCGCGCCGGGCAGCAGCGCCTGCCAGATTGCATCCTTGCGGTGCGTCACCTTCCAGACCGTAAACACAGGCTCCTGCCTGACCTTGTCATAGGTCTCGGTCAGGTCAACAAACGGCCCCTCATTTACCTTCTCCTCAAGGTCTATGGTGCCCTCAAGTACGAATTCGCAGTCGGCAGGAATGTATGCGTCAAATGTCTTCGCCCTTACTACATCAAGCGGCTCCAGCGTATTGGCAATCTCAAGCTCGTCCTGGCCAAGCGCGACCGATGTCGCTGCCGCGAGCAGCACGTTCGCGCCGTTTCCGACGCACACCGCAATCGGCATCTTCCTGTTCTTCCTGATGAACTTGTCAAAATGCCGCTCTGCGACAATCCTGACCGAGAGCTTGTTCTTCCCTATCTGCATCATGCGGTGGAAGTCAAGGTTCTGCCCGTGCTCGGCATCCTTGACAACCACCACACCCGAACTTATGTAGTTCCCGCCGTCCTTCTCGCAGTGGAAAAGTATGGGCAGCTTGTCCAGGTCAACCTCGCCCATCTCAACCTCCTGGCATGCGGCCTTTTCCACAACATTGGGCTTGCTTGGATGCTCTATGGCGTCTATCATCTTTGGGATGAGCTCAGCCGGCTTTATGCCGAAGTAATCAGCCACCAGCTCCTTGGATGAGAAGACATTCCCTGCAACCCTGAACTTGGACTCCTTTATCCTGTCAAGCAGGACGGGCTTGCCATCCAGCTCTTTCAGCAGGCCCGACGCCTCAAGCTTCTTAGAAATGGTCTTGTCTATGGCAACCAGCCTGCCGCCTGACTTCTGCCTCTCCAGAAAACCCCTGAAGCTCATGTCTTCCACCTTCTGAACCTTTCGTTGCTGATGCCAAGGCAGTCTAGGACCTTGCCTGTGATAAAGTTGTAGATATCTTTTATATCCTTTGGCTTGTGGTAGAAACCCGGGCTGAGCGGCATGACCATCCCGCCATACTGCACTATTTTCGCCAGATTTTCTAGGCAGGGTCCGCTCAGCGGCGTCTCTCGGATGCAGACGACCAGCTTCCTGCGCATCTTGAGCATGTTGTCAGCTGCGCGCGTTATCAGGCTCCCCGAGTGCGCGCATGCTATTTCAGCCACGGTCTTCACGCTTGCCGGTATGACGACCATGCCGTCAATATCAAATGAAGAGCTGGATATGGCTGCGGCCATGTCCTTGTTGTCAAAAACCCCTGTCGCCAGCTTCTTCACATCTATGGGCTTGAAGTCAGTTTCCTCTTCAATGACCCTCTCAGCCCACTCGCTCATGACAAGATATGTTTCCACATTCGCCTCTTTCAGGGCCTTGAGCAGCTCTATCCCATACTGGATTCCGGATGCGCCGCACAGCGC
>VGIZ01000067.1 GCA_016867675.1 Candidatus Aenigmatarchaeota archaeon
ACATAAAGATACGTCTCGGTTCGTCATCATTGAAGCTTCTGCAAGAAGTGCAACTCTTGCTGAATGATTTCGGCGTCAAATCGTCCATAGCTCTAAATACCCGAAGAGGCACCCCGGTCGGAAAGGCCGGAAAGGACGGAAAGATATACAAATCAAAACACGACAGCTATACGCTCAACATTATCGGGTTTGACAGCTATCAAAAGTTCTGCAAGGAGATAGGCTTCCTTGACATGAAAAAACAGGAGAGGGCAGTAGATTACTTGGGAAAAACTTGCGGCAAGCCGCCAAATTCGCCTGGAATTTTTCTTATCCCGCACCCCACAAAGAATGAAATGGTGGATGAGAAAAGATTGGGTATGGAGTACCCATTTTCTGTCGCGGCTTTCAAAGGAAAGGAAGACATGGAGAGCGACGCGGAAGTATATGATTTGGAGATTGAGGACGTCAGCATGTTTTCAGGAAACGGGATTTTCGTGCACAACTCAATGTTCGGCTATGCAACGAACGAAACGCCGAGCATGATGCCGCTGTCCATTGACCTCGCGCACAGGCTAACGCGGCGCATGGCCGAGGTCAGGAGGAGCGGCGCGCTGAAGTGGGTAAGGCCTGACGGCAAGTCGCAGGTCACCGTGGAGTATGTCAACGGCAAGCCGAAGCGCGTTGACACCGTTGTCATAGCAATCCAGCACGACCCTGACATAGAACACGAGGGCATAAGGCATGACGTCATAGAGCATATCATAAGGCCTGTCTGCGGCCGGTGGCTGGATGCGGACACGAAGTTCATAGTCAACCACAGCGGCCGGTTCGTCATCGGGGGCCCGCCGGGCGACACAGGCGTGACGGGAAGGAAGATAATAGTTGACACATACGGCGGTCATGGCTCGCACGGCGGCGGCTGCTTGTCGGGAAAAGATCCCAGCAAGGTTGACCGCTCAGCAAGCTACATGGCAAGGCACATCGCCAAGAACATCGTCGCGGCGGGGCTTGCGGACAGGTGCGAGGTGCAGATTGCCTACGCGCTTGGCTTCTCCAAGCCTGTTTCGCTGATGATTAGCACCGACGGCACAGGCAGTGTCCCCGACGGGAAGATTGAGGAGGCTGTCAGGAGGCTGTTTGACCTCAGGCCGAAGGCCATCATAGATTACTTAGACCTGAGGCGGCCCATCTTTGAGAAGACCGCAGCCTACGGCCACTTCGGCCGCGACGACCCTGACTTCACATGGGAGCGCACTCACAGGGCCGGCGAGCTGAGGAAGGCGTGCGGGCTATAGGTATCTGTTTTTGAGGCATCACTTGACGAAGAAGTTCAGCACGCTTATTCCTCCCAGCACCACGGCGCTGACAATGGCGCCCGCGATCACGACGCCCAGCGCGACAGCAAGGAAGCTCCTCCTCCAGTCCAGGCCGAGCAGCCATGCTATGATTGTGCCTGTCCATGCGCCTGTCACAGGCAGCGGCACGGCTACGAAGATGACAAGCCCTATCACGCCATACCTTTCTATCACAGGCCTGCCTTTCTTATGAATGCGTTCAATGATGCGCCTTGCCCAGCCGAACCTTTCAAACAGCCTGCGGTAGAGCAGCCCGAGCGCAGCGAAGACAGGGAAGAAGACGAGCGCGTTGAACACCACGGCGGTGATTATCACGAGCAGAGGGTCAAGGCCAAGCCCGACGCCGATGGGTATGCCTCCCCTGAGCTCAAGCACGGGCGACAGGCTTGCAATAATGACTATCCAGAGCTGTTCAAGCATAACAATCATTTTTTCTATCGTTCCGTTATTTATTGTGATTTGCCATAAGCCTCAGGAAGTCTGCGGGCCTGACCACCCTGATGCCCCAGAAGCCGTCATGGTCAAGCAGGTGGCGGTCGCTTGTCACTATGAACTGCGCGCCGCCCGCGTGCGCGGCCTCAAAGTAGAGGTTGTCCGACCTGTCGGTCGAGATGCTGAAGCCTGTGTGCGGAGCGACCTCCCGCGTGCGGTAGAGCAGCCTGTCAGCCTTCAGCCACGCCTCCCTGCCGAGCCCTGCGCGCTGCACCAGCCGCGCGGTTTCCTGCTTGGTCTTCAGGCTGCCCAGCGGCTGTATCTCGCCAGCGATGGCCATGTCGATTATCCTGCCCGCCGCGCTGCCCGGGTTTCGGAGCGCTGCGATGACAACATTCGTGTCAATCACCACGTTCATAGCATATTCTATCGGAATATTCTATTAAAACAGATGACAGACATAAACAGGCATCACAGCTTCTCTATCCTGCCCTTCTTGCCCAGGGATATCTGCAGCTTCCCGTTCCATTCCTTGACCCAGCCGTCGGTTATTTTCACGGTGTCCCCAGCGTCGACGAGCCCTATCTCATCGTTCCAGAGCGTGAGCTGCATCTCGCCTGAGCCGTCCTTTATGGGGCAGTTGCACACCCTTCCGGGCTTGTCAAACCTCATGAACTCGCGGACCTCGCCCTTGCTCACGACTTCGACCCCGTCCAGGGTCGCGTTGCTGTTCGCCTGAACTTCGCTTATTTTCATGGCAAATATTGGCGCATGGGTTTTAATACTCGCCACCAATATTAACAAATGCATCGGGGCCATGTGGCTGAGAAGCCGTCCTCAGACATGGCCTGCAGGGATATTGTTGGGGCCATGGTGCAATGGTTAACATTCAGGCTTCGGGGAACCCTTTCGGAAAAACGAACGTGAGGGTTAGAGAAAGTCTGCGATCCCGGTTCGAACAACCCTTTTCCAGCACATCAGCGCAAAAGCGTTGACGGAAAATGGTGACGGGAATCCGGGTGGCCTCATGTGAGCGAATGGAGTGCAGAAAGCAGAAGAACCTGAAGGGCTGCCCTTGCGACAGCCCTGACTGCCCGAGAAGGGGCGTGTGCTGCGAGTGCGTGGCTTACCATAGAACCAACGGCGGGATGCCGGCGTGCTTGGGTTAGTATATTACATGCTCAGCGCAAGAAAAAGGGAGAGAATGAAAAGGCTTATTTCAGACCGGGAATAAATCCTTTGTATGTTTCTCTGTATAGCGGCGAGCTTTCCAATGCATTTATGTCTCTCCTGCTGTAGTCGTCCTTGAGTTCCCTGCCTGTCGCCTTTTCCCATTCTGCTATGTCCGTGCCTTGGCTCTTCTGGTTCTCGTCCCTGTACCATTCCGGTATGACGTTGAAGGCGCAGAACGGGATTATCCTGCTGTCGGTCATGGCGTAATGGATGCAGCATCTTTTTACCCTCTCTATATCGTAATTGAATTTGTCCATGAACGCCATCATGCCTATGAACAAGGATTTGTGATGGAAAGCCCCAAGCGCCCTATAGTCATGCTTCATTAAAGCGTTGTACACCATCTTGGGAATAGAGAAGCCCTTGGGTGCCTTCTTCTTGTCTATGAAAGTACCCATACCGCGCAGAACGCTCAGACCTACGAGGTATTTGCTCTTACCTCGTTCCAGTTCCTCGGCCTTTTCTCCCAGATAATCCAGGAAGCCGTCCACATCCACGAAACGCGTTATGGGCAGCATCCTTCCATGATCATCCCTGAACGCGTAGGTCGCCATGCCGCAGGCAAAGTGCGAGCTCAGGTCGTACTGCGGCTTATTAACAAGAGCCTCGACGAATCTCGTGAAGTTCGTCAGCGTTGGCACCGGATAGAAGTCTTCCCTGCCTATCTGATTGTCGGTTTGCTGCTCTAATCGTTCTATTACATCTGGTATTGTTATCCTGCGCTTCATCCTTTCTTTCTGTGGCATCATGCCCACGAATGAAACGGGCTGGTAATTTACCCCCCTCACGACATCGTTGTTCTTGAAGCCGAATCTCAGTATGTCGCCCAACTCATGATCGTTTATGCCTTTTATTACTGTGGGCACAAGCACTATTCCTGTACCAGTCTTCCTGCAGTTATCGAGTGTTCCAGGTATTTCCCAGTGGTTTTTTATGTTTGTTTTCGGCGTAAGTCCGTCGAAAGAGAGATACAATGTATTCACTCCTGCAGCCCTCACGTCTTTTGCGAGTTCCAGATCCTTTGATAGGCGGACCCCATTTGTGTTGAGCTGGACGTGATCCATGCCCTCTTGCTTGCATGCCCTGATAATATCAACTATGTCAGGCCTGAGGGTGGGCTCGCCGCCAGTGAGTTGTATGGCATTGCATGGAACCGGTCGCTCGTCCCTGAGATTCCTGATCATTTCGCGTATCTGGTCGAGTGACGGCTCATAAACATATCCGAGTTTCTCCGCATAAAAGAAGCAATAGAAACAGTTCCTGTCGCACCTTGTAGTCACGGCCACGTTCGCCAGCGCGGTGTGGCTCTTGTGCAGCCTGCACAGGCCGCAGTCCTGAGGGCACATCACCGCGGTCTTGGTCACACTGGGATTCGTGACCCCGCGGCCGTCATGCGCGAACCTCCCGGCCCTTTTGTAGAGCGCGGCATCGCCCCAATAAAGGTCCTCAACCTCGCCGTGCTTGGGGCAGCGCTTCCTTATCCACACCTTGTTGTCGCGCTCCAGTATGTCGGCGGGCAGGGTCTTCAGGCACTCGG
>VGIZ01000068.1 GCA_016867675.1 Candidatus Aenigmatarchaeota archaeon
CCGCGAGCTCTATGACAGAGCCGCCGCGCGTGAGCGCGTAGCCAAGCTTGCGGATGGAGTCCGCGAGCTCCTCAGCGCGCGCGACCGTGTACAAACCCGATGTAACCCCGATTTTGTATGGCATGATAATGATTTGTTGCAGGGCAAATAAAAGCCCCTAGAATACAGCTTTGCCTACCGGCCCTAGCGGCATGGTCCCTCCCAAGCCCTTTTATTTAGGTTAACCAATAAAGAACAGAGATTATGAGTGCCAAGAAGAAGGGTGGTGTGGAGCACATAAATTATGCTATCGTTGCCAAGGCTCATACTCCGATGTATCTGATGCATAAGTGGTGGGCGAGAAAGCCCCATAATGTTGTTTCCGAGTATATTCAGCATTATACTAAGGAAGGAGACATAGTCCTTGACCCGTTTTGCGGCTCTGGCGTAACCCCAATTGAAGCCATAAAGCTAGGCAGAAAGGGTATAGGAATAGACTTGGACCCGATGGCTACGTTCATAACCAAGATGACGGCGATGCCTGTTGATGCGCAGAAAATCAGCTCTGCGTTCGAGGAAATAAGGGCAAACCGCGAAAAGGAAATAAGCGAGCTTTACAGGACAAAATGCAAGAAATGCGGCGCGGCATCAACAATAATATGCACACACTGGGAGAATTCAACGCCCATTAAAATCTACTATGTATGCAGCGAGTGCGGAAAAATGAACAAGCGACCCGAGGATGATGATTTAAGATTGGTAAAGAAAACGGAAAAACTCGATGTTCCATTCTGGTACCCTGAAAGAAGGTTATACTACGATGGTAATGGATTCTTAAAAAAAGAAAAGAGCGAATCAATACCAGATTTATTCACGAGAAGGAACATGATTGCTTTGTCCATGATATTCAACGAGATTGGAAAGGTAAAGGATAATAAGACAAAAGAATTTTTCAGGTTTGCATTCACTTCCATGGTGCATCTGGCAAGCAAGTTGACACCTGTGAGGCCAACCAGACCGATGAGTTCTTTCTGGGCTATTCAGAGCTATTGGGTTCCTCCAATAAACATGGAATCCAACGTGTGGATGCTGTTCGACAGCTCCGTCAATGGCAAGCAGGGCATCGTCGCCGGCAAGGAAGACTCCAGCAGCCAGATAAAATATTGCAAAGAGGCCAGGAAATTCTCAGACTTGAATGACGGGGCGAACATATTCATAAATACGCAGAACGCGCTCGAGCTGACCGATGTCATGCCTAAAAATTCCGTTGACTATGTCTTCACCGACCCTCCCTATGGCGGCGCCGTCCAGTATTTTGAATTAAGCACGCTTTGGTCTTCATGGCTGAAAATGAACATGGACTACAAGGACGAAATCACTATAAACTCAAACCAGAGCAAAGACTTTGAATACTACCACAAGATGCTGAGGGCTTCATTCAAGGCTATATACCAGCTCCTGAAGCCGGGCAAGTATATGACCGTCACGTTCCACAGCACGGATATCAGGGTATGGAACTCTATCATCAAGGCTGTTGCCGCAGTCGGCTTTGAACTTGAGAAGATAATATACCAGCCCCCAGCCAGACCTTCGGCCAAGGGGCTGCTGCAGCCATATGGTTCAGCCGTGGGGGACTATTACATCAGGTTCAGAAAGCCCGAGAAAGAGGTTCTTGAAACTGACAAGGAAATAGACCTCAATACCTATGAGATGGAGGTCGTGGATGCGGCGCAGAGGATAATAGGCGAACGAAGCGAGCCGACAATATACCAGCACATACTTAACGGAATCATGGCAGAACTGCAGGGCGGCAGGCGTGTTCCTGTCGGAGCCAAGAACATAGAAGATGTCCTCAAAGAGCACATTGGCAAGGAATTTGAGATAATTCCAGTAAGGAATGAAGACGGGAAGGTTGTCGGCAAAAAATGGTGGCTTAAAGGCATCGATGTCTCCCATTTCAGCCAGCCCACGCTAAGCGACAGGGTTGAGAGGAAGGTTGTTGAGGTTCTCGAGCACGATGTCAAGATATCATTTGATGACATTCTGCAGGCCATATTCATAGAATTCAAGAACGCACTTACTCCCGAAACGGAGAAAATACGGGACGTGCTCAAAGAATATGCCGAAACGTCTGACGGGAAATGGCAGCTAAAGCCGGACTTAAAATTCAACTTGTCGGAATCGGCGCACGACAAGATGATATATATGCTTGCCTCGCTTGGCAAGGAAGCGGGTTTTGACGTTTGGATAGGGCTGAATGAGCAGAGCCACATCTACAACAACAGAAAACTGGCGTCACTGGTCACCAACAAGAATCCGATATGGAGGTTCATACCATCCATGGGCCTTGAAAGAGCGAAGCAGATTGACGTTATATGGCACGATGAAGGCAGGGTAAAGTTCGAGTTTGAAGTGGAAAACACCACCGCCATCACTGAAGCCGTGGCAAGGGGTTCAAACATACCCGGAATTAATGTCCGGCGTATTATTGTCATTCCTAAGGAAAGGGAGGGTCTTCTTTCCAGAAAAGTGAAAGACCCGCTGATAAGCGAAAATATGAGCAAGAACGACTGGAAATTCATATTCTATCAGGACTTGGAGCAGTTCTTCAACAAGAGGCCCCAAAGACCGAGCATTGGGGAATTCGAGAAGCTCTTCAAGCTCCCGAAGGAAGCCAGGGAAAAACAGAACTCGCTCAAAATCTATGTGTGATGGCTACTGCCCCACGTGCATCCATGATTGATGCACGCGCATTCATTGTCCAACATGCATCTTGTCCTTGATGTAGCCTGTCATCTGGCCGTAATACTGGCCTATGGCCCTTGAGTACATCTTGCTGACGCGCTCGTAGAACACCGACTCGTAGGGTCCTGGCCTGACGAACAGGTGGGCGAAGCGCATCACAAAGGTGTTCGGGCTGCTGACGTATGTCTTCTTGCCGTCCGTGCTGACCTCATAGAGTATCTTGCCTGTGAGCGCCGCCCTCACGCGGCTGCCTGCGCGGGCGAGCGTATTGAGCGCGCCCGCCTTCTCCTTCTTCGCGGGCTCGAACTCCTCCTCCACGTGCGCCAGGATGTCACTCTCAATGCTGCTGGCGCCTATCAGCTCGTCTATGTAGTGTATCAGCGCCGACTCCTTCGCCCTGAGCTCCAGCAGGTTGAGCAGCAGGATGTTCTGGCTGATGTAGAACGTCCTGAGCGGGAAAATCATCAGGTTGTCGGTCTCCATGCCCTCGGGCGGCGGCGTCCTGAGCAGGCTGAGCAGCACGTTGAAGTCAAAGAAGATGTAATACATGAAGTCATTGGTCATCAGGGGGAACTCCTGGCTCAGCTGCCTGGTTGTGGCATACTTGAGCAGCGCTTCAACGTCCTTGTCCTCTATCTTGACGTTGTACTTGTATTCTATCCTTCTCTTCCAGCGCCTCACGAAGTCGTCATAGGGGTAGAGCACCCAGCCCTTCTGCTTCGGCTCCTTGTAGTATGAGGGCTTGCCCGACTCCCAGACCCTGAATATCTTCCACATCCAGAGCCTTGTAGTCACCATGGCCTCTGACTGCCCGAAGCCAGGCGTCGTGTATGCGTCAGTCACCCATGCCGCCGGGTTCGCCTCGTCCGCCTCCTTCATGGTCCTGTACTTCGCGATGTAGGGCTTCAGCCAGTTCCTGTATTCCTCCACGCTCCTCCTCCTTGCCTGCAGCAGGGACTGTATCCTGGCGAAGCGCTCTTTCACGGCGGGGAAGAATGTCGCCTTCCATTCCTTGAATATCCTGTCCTTGGTCTTGAGCACGGTCGCCTCTGCCATGGAGACGTCAAGCTTCGCGTGTATGTCCTTGACGTCACCCCATTCCTCGCCCTTGAAGTCAGGGCTGCCCATGCGTATGAAGTCTGTTATTATCGTGGGCCAGCGCTTCGCCATGGTTATGAGCGAGTAGCCCTCGCCCGTGAAGGCATCCACGCGGTCCACGAACAGCGACCTCAGCACGTGCTCGTCGGTCTTGCCTTCCTTGAAGTAGTCCAGTATCTCGCCGTACCTGCGCGCGTCGTGCGCGAGCAGCTCGTAGTCGGCGACCGCCTGCGCCGCGCTGGTCAGGCCTGTCTTTATGCTCGCCTCTATCTTCTGCTTCTGGCCTATGACGAGGTTGTAGAGGTCGGCATAGACGGGCGAGACCAGCAGGCTCTCGTCTGCCTTCATCACGCTGTATGTCCACTTGGGCACCTGGTATATCAGCGCGTGGTAGATGTTGCTGCCGCTGCCGCGCAGGCCCGTGAAGTCGAGTATGACGTCCATCTCCAGCGGCTGGCCGCCCACGGCCTCGCCTGTGATGGGTTCGTCCAACACCTTTCCAGGACTTTCCCATCTCAGAATGTCAATAACCATCTCAGAGCCGTCAAGGCGCTCTATCTCGCTCGGACCCTTCCCGGGTTTGGCCCCCCTGTCC
>VGIZ01000069.1 GCA_016867675.1 Candidatus Aenigmatarchaeota archaeon
AGACGAAGATAGCCGCCCTTGACGCCATGCTGCTGTTCATGTTCACGCTCTCTGTGTATGCCTTCACCAGGGGGCTGGAAAGCAGGAAATGGTTTATCATATCGCTCATAGTCACCGGGCTCACAGTAGCCACGAAGTTCAACGCGGTCACGCTGTTCGTTCTGTTGCCTGTCATTTACTTTATCCACCGCAGGCCGAAGGCCATCGGAAAAAAGCACCTGCTGCTCATACCGTTCGTCTCCGCCGCCGTGCTCTACCTAGTCTGGCCGCGGCTCTGGTTCGACCCCATCGGCGGGCTCCTCGCAAACTTCAACTGGTGGCAGAGCCTCGGCGACGTGAGCGAATACTTCCTTGGCGGCCTCAGCCACCCCATCTACTACATGGCGACATACGTTGTTGTCACCACACCTGTTCTCATTCTTGCCACGCTGGCGCTTGGAGTCTATTATTCCGCCAGGCACAGAGACGGCGAGAACCTCACGCTTCTCGCGTGGCTGCTCATACCGCTGTTCGTATATTCATTTTATCATTTCAGGCAGGCGGGGCCGCGCTATGTCATAATGATATACCCGGCTGTCGCCATGCTTGCAGGCATCGGCATTCATAGGATTTCATCATGGCTGAGCGGAATGCATAGGTTCAATGCAAGAAAGACTGCGGTATATATGGCGATTCCTTTTATAGTTTTTGTATACCTGCTGGCGGTAGATGTCTCGGTCCACCCATATTACCTGGATTATTACAACGAGCTTGTTGGCGGGCCGGGTAATGTTTACAACAACCACATGTTCGCCATAGGGCAGTGGGGCGAGGGCATAGGCGAGGCGGCATTCTGGCTCAACAGCAACGCAAAGCCGAACTCAACCGTGCAGTATTTTGTCCAGCCAAGGCATGCTGTGCCATTTCCCAGCCGGATGAGGGCCGACCTTACGGACATTACGCCGTTCATACCGAAATACATCTCAGGAACCGAGAACATCAACTGGGACATGACAAACGTCACGCCCGAGGCTGACTACCTGGTTGAGAACACATTCTTCAGGCTCTATATGAACGAGAGCTTCCATGCGGACATAGCGGGCAGCTATGAACTGATAAAGACCATAGACGTGCAGGGCGCCCCGCTTGCATGGGTTTACACCAGGAAGTAGTTTCCATGAAAAAAATAAGCATAATAAAAATCACAGCAAGCACGGTTATACTGGCGCTGCTGCTGTATTTCATCGACGTGGGAAAGATAGTATCCACTCTGGCCGAAGCAGACCCCCTTCTCATTCTCTTGGCGCTGGTCATAACTCCGGTTAGCATGGCGCTCCGGTTCATCCGCTGGAACTCAATCACGAACCTTTCAGGCATCAGGATATCGATGAAAGAAACCGCCCGCGTTTATATGATAGGGTTTTTCTTCGGCACGATAACGCCCTCAAAGCTCGGCGACCTCCTGAAGTTCCGCTACCTGAACAGGGACCACGGCGTGCCGAATGGTATGGCATTCTCGCTATCCGTGCTTGACAGGATATTCGACCTTATTGTCATAATAGCAGTCGGTTCGGCAGCCCTTTCGATTGTCTACGGGTCAAGTGAGCTGTTGTCTGTCGCACTGGTCGTCATAACATTCGGAGTTCTGCTCTATGCTGTCTTCAGCAGGCGCATATTCAAGAGACTGTCCTACTTCTTCCTTTCAAACTTTTCGTTTATGGGAAGGCTGCTGGGCATGAAGGGCGACATTGACAAAGAAAGCATATTCGAGAGCCTTTACAAACCCTTCCAAACCCTCAAACGCAGCCCCTCAAGGGTGGTCGCGCAGACGGCTATGTCGTTCGTCATATGGCTTACTGTGGGCATTCAGGCCTTCCTAATATTCCTTGCCTTGGGTGTGAGCGTCGAATTCTTCCCGGCGTTCGCCATGCTATGCTTTGCCACACTCGTGAGCTTGCTGCCTTTCACGATATCCGGGCTCGGGACAAGGGAGGCGTCAATGGTATTTCTCTTCGCCCTGCTCGGAGTGGCTGCTGACAAGACGATATCCATGTCCCTTCTGTACTTCGTCATCGGACAGATAATTGTAGCTGTTGCCGGCGGGGTTGTATATGCAGCCTCGCGTTCAGCGAGCAGGAATGACAGCTGATTTTATGATGCCGAATGCAGCCCTCAGCTCGCCCGTCCTTATGCCGCCGGCCGCAACCATAATGCCCAGATACAGCAGGAGCAGCCCGGCACCGAACACCACCAGCTGCAGAAGACCAACACCGCCAGCCTGCAGGGCCATGAGGTAAATGACAGCAGATGCGGCAAGAGGCCTCACAAAATCCATGGTTTTGAACTTTATGCCTGCCCTGAACACCAGCACAAGCATCAGTATGGCGGACTCAACAACCCTTGCAATGACTATCGCCGCCGCAGCCCCCCAGATGCCGTAGAAAAGGGTGAACGTGAAGCCCAGCGCAGCCTCGAAGGAAAAGGCGCCTACAACGATGTAGGTATGGACCCTCGGCCTGCCTATTCCATAGAAATAATTGGAAAGTATCTGCGTCACCACAAGCGGCACGGCCATGATGCTCAGCACGCTGAGCGCCTGCGCCGCAGGTGCAAATGTCGGGCTGTAAAATATTCCGATTATCTGGGTTGAGAATGCCGACATCAGGAATGATGCAGGGAATGCCACCACCAACGCATACCTGAGCGAGCCGTGCAGCGCGCCGTGGTTCCCGGGGCCGCTGAGCCTGGAAAAATACGGATACATGACAGTCGAGCTTATGGGTATCACATAAGCTATCAGCCCAGTCCATGACGATGCAATGCTGTAGAACCCGATATCGCTTATCGGGCGCACGATGCTGACGATAAGCCCGTCGGCCATCACGTATATGCTTGCGACAACCGAGCCTATCATTGACCAGAAGCCGAACGAAGCCAGCTTGCGCACCTCAAGTCCCGTGCCTGCGGACTTTAGCTGCCTGTATCTTGATAGTATGAGCGCGCCTATGCCGCAAGCAACCAGCGATGTCAGCATGACGCCAATGGAGGCGCCAACCGCGCCCAGCCCTATAACGACAAGGGAGACGACGATTGCAATCCTGAGCGCCCTTTCCGCCAGCCTGAGGGCGACCATTGACCTGAAGTCCTTGAAGCTTATGAAAGTCACATTCACGAAGCTGAACAAGGACTCCGCTATCAGCATGGCCGCTGCGAGCATGATAAAGTATGAAAATCCCGGCTTCTGGAACAGCAGCGATGCTATCGGCTCGGAAAAGAGCAGCATAAAAAACGAAAGAAGAAGGGCGGCAGCCAGCCGGAACTTCAGGAGGAATACAACAAGGGAGCGGACACTGCCCGGTTTTCCCTGTCCAAGAGCCTCGGATATGAACTTGACCAGTGTGTTTGTTGTCCCCATGTCGGTGAATATGGCGAAGAAACCCATGGCGATGAGCGTGAATGAAAACAACCCGAACTGCTCGGGTCCGAGCATGCCTGCCACGACAATGCTGAACACAAAGCTGAGAAGCGCGGCGCCAACATTTCCTGCCGTGAATATCATGTTGTTCTTTGCTATCTCTTTCCCGAAATTCATAAGAAGGATCAGATCATCTTTTCCCGCCAGACGCGCGGCGCCTTTTTTGTTATCTCCAGCGGTATCCTGTAGCTCGGCTTCTGCTCGCCCATCTCCCTAGCCCAGTCTATCATCTTCCTCAGGCCCTGCTCAAGCGTGTGGTTCGTCCTGTAGCCCAGCAGCCCCTCCGATTTGTCGGTCGTGCAGTGCGCGTGCCTGACCTCGCACGGCCTCTCCTCAAGGTAAATAGGCTTCATGTCCGAGCCCATCAGCCTCAGCACCAGACTGCAGGCGTCGTTTATTGATATGGGTTCGTGACTGCCGAGATTTATCACTTGGCCGTTTGCCTTGTCCCGTTCAACAGCATTTGCCAGCGGCGGTGTGATGTCTTCAATGTATGAAAATGCGCGGGTCTGATCCCCGTCCCCGTAGATATACGGCTGTCTGTCCCTCATTATGCTGTTTACCCATATGCCAAGCACGTTCCTGTACGGGTCTGATATGTTCTGCCTCTCTCCAAAGACGTTATGTGGCCTTATTATCACATGCTCAAAGCCATAAACCCCAGAGAATATCTGCAGCATGCGCTCGCAGTAGAGCTTGCCGACGCCGTATGGGTCTTCGGGTATGGTCGGCATCTTCTCATTGAACGGAGGCTTCGCCGCGCCATACACGGCCATGGACGAGGTGAAGAGGAATTTCCTGACGTTGTGGTTGACGGCTGACACGAGCAGGTTGTTCATGGGCGTCA
>VGIZ01000070.1 GCA_016867675.1 Candidatus Aenigmatarchaeota archaeon
TGAATAAGATTGGGAGGCGCGCTTAATATGCTTTTCTGCGTTTGGGACGCTTCCTCTCTTCCAGCCTGACCTTCGTATAGACCGCCGATTCCAAATCCTCAAAGAACGAGTTCAGGAGCATCGGTATCGTGCGTTCGCGCAGCCTCTTGGGCAGCTTCAGCCATCTGCATTCCACGCAGTCCCTGGCGAAGGGCAGTTTCGCCACGAGCTCCTCCCTCTTCAGCGGGTCCGCGTTCAGCCAGAGGGTACATGTCGACCTCAGTCGACGAGCGGCCGGTTGTCCCACCATTCAATCTCATACTCGCTCTTTCTCTTCGGCTTTTTCCTTGTCATGCCCTAACCTACATCATGGATGTTTTATATATGGCGATCTAATTTATGTCATGGACGCGGGATTCATGGCTTGGCTGGAGAAGGCGCGGAAGGACTTGACAACGGCCAGCAAGAACTACGGCATAGAGGAGTATGAGGCGGCCGCGGTCTATTCCCAGCAGTCCGCAGAGAAGGCGCTGAAGGCAGTCCTCATAAAGAAGACGGGCAAGCTAAGGAAGATACACGACCTGATAGAGCTAGGCAGGGCTGTCGGGCTTCCGGAAAAGCTTCTGGACAAGACGAAGGAGCTCACCATGGCCTACATCTACTCAAGATACCCCGACGCCGAAGGCGCGGAAAACATGAAGCAGAAATCCGCCGAGTTCTTGGAATCGGCGAGGAGGATACTGGAATGGTGCGAGAAAAACCTATAATCAGGGAATTGAGAACATTCAAGAAGGAGCTGAGCAGGGATTTCCCAGTGGAGAAAATCATACTCTTCGGTTCCTTGGCAACGGGCAGGGCGCATGAGGACAGCGACGTTGACCTCATCATAGTCAGCCCGAAGTTCAGGGGGATGGGCTTCTTCAAAAGGGGCGCCAGTATGTATGATTATTGGACAATCAGAAAGCCGGTCGACTTCCTGTGCTACACGCCGGAAGAGTTCAAAAAGCTCAGCAAAGGCGTCACCATAGTCAGGGAAGCCGAAGAGCACGGCATAGAGATAAACTAGTCTGCTTTCGCCCTCTTCCCCTCAGCCAGCACGAAGTCGCACCTGAGCACGCGCCCTTTCTCGATGCGTATCCACCGCCTGTCGAATGAGTAGCCGTAGGCTGCCGCGCGGACCATGTAGTCGCCAGGCGGCAGGATGTTCATCAGCTCATAGTGCCCCATGGTGTCTGTCTGGACGATGAGGATGCGCTCGTGATGGAAGATGGTGACGAGCGCTGCAAAGATGGGCTTGCCCTGGATGTCTTTGACCACGCCCTCAATACCCGACCTGCTTATCTCCCTGATTTCCATGCCTCTTCTGAACTCCAGTATCGGGGTTGCTTTCAGCCTGCCTGCCGCATCCGCGGCCAATTTCAGGCTGGCGGGCTTCTGCACCCTCCTTGTCGGGTGCAGGGAGACGTCCAGCCGCCTTATCTCGCCGCCCTTTATACCGTACCTGTAGATGTGCACCTTCTTTGCGTGGCCAGGGCTGCTTATCTCTATCTCCACCTCGCGGTGCTCGGGCACAGGCTCCAGCGCGTACTGGCCGAACCTGTTGGTGAACGCCTCTATGCCGCGGCCCCGCAGGCAGACATGCGCCATCTCTATGGGCTTCCCTGTCTTCGCGTCCCTGACAACGCCGACGACGAAGCCCGGATGGGGAACAATGACTTTCGGTTTTTCCGCCTTCGCCGCCCTTCGCGCCTTGCCCCTGACCGGCACGCCGGGGCGCTTCATGTGCTCCATGATGCGTCCGTATTTCGTCGCTGTCATCGCCCTGCCGCAGAAGCTGCACTGGTAGAAGAAATGGTGCGGCGCCCTTTTCTGCCTTATGCCTGTGTTGTAGAGCACGCCCTTCCAGCAGATGGGGCACGGCTTCTTCTCCGCCCTGCTGTCGCGGGCCATGCTTGATATTGGGCGGGGTTGAATAAAAAACGATAACGAAGCGCAGCGCAATTGGTGGCGGGGCGCTGCCGATGAACAATCAGGCTTCTGTCAGCGGATTTCCTTTGTGGTTACGGTTGTAGCAAATTCATGGATACAGCTGTAACAAATCCGTGTATACAGGCGTAGCCACAACCTTTATAAATAGTATATACAATGTATATACATGGAAAAAAAGGTCGTCAAGCCGGTCAAGAGGTATGGAAACTCAGGCGGGGTCTACCTGCCGTCGTCATGGATAGGTGGAAAGGTCAGCGTCGAGCTTGTGGACGAGCCGCCGGTGCCTGAGCGCGACATACCGATGGCATTTGCAGGCAACATGCGGCATGTCATTGGAGCATTCATATACGGTTCATATGCCAGGAATGAGCAGCATGCGGATTCCGATGTCGACGTGCTGATTGTAACCGATGAGCACATGAAATCGGAAAAACCTCCCGCGCAGCTGAAAGCAAGAAACTATGATGTGCAGATAATGCCTAAAAGCAGGGCCATAAAGGCGGCAAAGCGCGACATATTGTTCAAAGAGATGCTGAAAGAGGCCAAACCCATCCTGAATGAAGAGCTTCTGCATGAGCTTGTAAACCAGAAAACCTCAGGCAGGAATATAGGATTCCGCGTTGATTTTGCAAGGTCTTCCCTTAGGATAATGAAAAGCTTTCTGGACCTCGATGAAGAAAACTCGGGATACGAAACGGCTTATCCGCTGGTGATGAGGATAAAGGAGATGCTGCTGCTGAAATGCTTCCTTGAAGGCAGGAAATACTCGCTGGGTCTGCTCAATGATGTCATGCTTAAGCATGGCATCCCCAAAAGCGACATACCTTTCATAATCAGCCAGTACAGGGCATTTCGCGACGGAAGAAACCCCGAGAACAAGGTTCTAAAGCGCAACAACGCCCTCATATTGGCTTCAATACTTGAAGAAGTGATAAAGGATGTCGAGAAACAAAAAGCTAAGAAAGGGTATTGAGTCCATAATTGCCCAGAAGGAACGGCACCGACAGAGAATGGAGGATGCGATTGCGGCCGGCGACGACAATCTTGCCTCCTACCTAGGAAAAGAAGTAGAAGGCATGACCCAGCAGGAGAAAAGAAAGCTCCGGCAGCTCAAGAAATAAGCCTAAATCGTTATTGTCATATCCCCGATGTCCCAGTATCCGCTACCTGTTATCTCCAGCGTGTTGCTGCCCTGCGCTGCCTCAGCCTTCGTGAAATACACGATGTTGCCGCCGGCAACGGGCTTCGGCACGTTCAGGTATTTCCCGTTGAGCTTCATGGTCATGTCGCCGTCGCGCTGCACCGAATTGACGGCAAAGCTTATCCTGCCCTGTCCCAGCTTGCTGTAGTCTGACGCTGCCAGCTGGAAGGTCTTGGACTTCACCACCTGGTTCGTGAGCAGGTAGAGCCTGAGCCGCACGTTGCCGAGGCTGAAGACGCCTCCGCCCAGCGCGTCAAAGACAAGGATGTTCTCACCGAGCTTTGGCGCTGCTGTTGAATAGTTGAGCGGAACATTGACCTGCCCCGCAGGCATGCCCTGATAAACGACATAGCCGTTGGACCTTACCCTGAGCTGCCCTGTGCTGCCTGAGCCTGCAAAGGACAGGTCGCCGCTGTTCCATGCGCCCAGCTCGGACTGGGAAAGCGTGAATGTGCTGATGTGCGCAGGCCCGTATTCAAGGTCAGCCCTGAAATCGCGCAGCGTGTAAATCGTTGAAGCCCAGAACATCAGGCCAGGGCCCTCCGCATATATCTGCAGCGTGTTGCTGTCCTTGACATACTCCCTGTCTATTGTAATCACGTAGTCCTGCGAGGCCGACCTTGCCCTGTGGAACTCCTTGCCGTTCCACTTCACGACAAGGTCGCCGTACTGGTTGGTGTCGTAAATCGCGAACGAAACCCTGACGTCCTTCAGGGTGTCCATGTAGTATGACGGCACAGCCACTGAAAGCTCCTGCTGCCTGTTGCACCACAGGCCTGCGCAGATGTCCAGTTGTGTGGCCTTCCTCAGGTTGTCAGCCTGCGTCTGTCCGACGACAAAAGAGCCGTAGTCGGCTGTCTGGCCTGCATAGCTGCTGCTGTAGCCGACAAAACCGACCTGCGCGAATGACGCAACCACGTTGGCTCCGGCCGTTCCATTAGTTGTCTGGTTCGGCGGAGTGACGGGGTTGTAGGGGAAGACCGCTGACACGGCCATGAACAGAACGACGAGAATGAGGGCAATGGCGACTATCCAGACGAACTCG
>VGIZ01000071.1 GCA_016867675.1 Candidatus Aenigmatarchaeota archaeon
TGAAAGGCGGGATAGGCAAGGGTGAGGTAAAGCGGACAATATCCATGAATGAGAACATAGTGCTTGATTTTGACGCAGACAACAAGCTCATAGGAATAGAGATTCTATCCGCGAGCAGGGTTGTACCCAAAGGAGCCATCGGCAGCCTGCAATCCTGCACGTAAGCCTGTGAATGATGACAAATTTCTCCGAGCATGCACTTGAAGTCACTAAGCGTATACCGAAGGGCAAGGTCGCGACTTACGCCGACATAGCCAAGGCAGCCGGAAGCCCGAAGGCCGCAAGGGCTGTCGGCTCCGCGCTGAGGAAGAACAAAAATCTGATAATCATTCCTTGTCATCGCGTTGTGAGGTCTGACGGCTTTGTGGGCTGTTACTCGGGAAAGGGGGACAAAACAGGACTTTTGGTTGCGGAAGGTGTTGCCGTAGTCAACGGAAGGGTAGAGCTTGCAAGGTATAAATGCAGGCTGGAACAAATAATTGATTGATAACATGATGCAAAGCCTTGAGAGCTGCCCGCTGTGCGGAACCAAGGGCAGGGGGTGGCGGGACGAAAAGGGCGTCTTTGAATGCCCGCACTGCTCGTCGGTGTTCTCGAAATTCGGCATAGTTGTCGAGGCAAAGAAGGACATGCAGGAGAACTGGAACTAGGATAATCATTTAAATCTTTCTATCGTATATCAAACATGCCGAATGTCAGCATTGGCAGCCTCAAACGTTCTGATAGGGTTAGATTTAGATACTTGAATGGTAGAGAGGTTAGGGATGTTTTGGGTTGACAAGATAGGTGGCAGATATATTTCTGTAGGGAACGAAACTCATTTAGAAAGAGAAGGTATGGTAGTATACCATACAAGAAGATATAAGACTGCCAACATAGAAGATCTTGAAGTTTTTTAGGCATTGCCGCTACTTCTTCTCTTCCTTCTTGGTATCTTTCTTTTCAGGCTTGGGCAGCTTCTTCCGCTTCTCAATGCTCTTCCGCGGCCTGTTGAAAATGAGGATGTTCTTTTCCTTCGCAGCCCTGAGTATCTGCTCCTTCTTCCTGCTGCCGACGCCCGCGGCAATCTCAATCATCTCATTCTTCGGGTCGGTTATTCTGGAGACCTGCTGCGCATTCGCGACCCTGACGAGCCTGTAGCCGAACCTGCTGAGCCCCCTTACCTCCGCGGGCGAGCCGTAGCCCATGCTCGGCTGGCTTCCGCGCGCCTTCTCCTTGTACCTCAACTTGGACGTACGACCCATGGGCTGGCGCCACTTCCTGCCCAG
This sequence comes from Candidatus Aenigmatarchaeota archaeon, assembly GCA_016867675.1. GTDB lineage: Archaea > Aenigmatarchaeota > Aenigmatarchaeia > QMZP01 > QMZP01 > VGIZ01. The sequence continues at coordinate 1,269 of VGIZ01000071.1, forward strand.
CCTCTTCGGATGCGTGTGATACTCCTGCCTGAGGAACTCGGGCTTCTTCCTCTTCTGCCTTATCCTTATTTTGAGCAGCGTTTTCCTTTCCATGATTTTCAACCTCAACGCATTGCATTTGACGACGAGGCATAGCCTGTCTGAGGACATCAGCATTCCATCTTTGTTGCTGAACCCTTTGCTGCCATTACCCCTTATCCAATATCATCAATTATTTCTTACCCTCAGCACTGATTGGCTGCGGCCCCTGCACCACATAGACGCCATCCTGGAAGACGCGCCTGTCGCGGCCCTTCACCCTTGACGCAAGCTCTATGTTCGCGGCAGTCTGGCCGACGGACTCCTTGTCAATGCCTGTTATTATCAGGCCTTCCTTGTCCAGCTTGACTGCGCTGCCCTCCATTATCTTTGCCTTCCTCTGGCCGCGCTCGCCAAGGTAGTTGCCGATTATGACGCTGCCGCCCTCAACCGAGAGCTTTATGGGGAAGTGCGAATAAACAACCTTCATTCTCAACTCCCATCCGGATGTCACACCCTTTATCATGTTCTGAAGGTGGGCAGCCCATGTGCCGACGACGGCGATGTTCTTCTTCCTGTCATCCGCCGACCTGAATGTGACCTTGCCCCCCTCCTGCCTGACTTTCATGTCCGGCGCATTGAGATTCTTACTTACTTTGCCCTTGGGACCGCTGACGCTGATAATGCCGCCTTCAACCTTCACCTCAACCCCGGAAGGGATGCTTACTGCAAGTTCCATATTATTCGCCTATTCCTCGGCTTCAGCCTTCTCTCCGCTCTCCTCCGGCTCCTCATCCTCTTTGGCCGCGGATGCGCGACCAGCTCCGCTGGTGCGCACTGAGGACGGTTCCTCAGTTGCGGCTCGTTCATCCTTCTTCGCCTTCCTGCCTTTTGCGCCGGGCAGGCTGCCCACAAGGTCGAAGGATCCTGTGCCGACAGGCGCGACTTGGTTGAGGATTATGTTTTCTATGGTGCCCAGCAGCGGGTCTGTCTCGCCCCTGATGGCAGCTGCAGTGATGTGCTTCTTCGTCTCCTCGAAGGACGCCCTGACCAGCACCGAAGCCTTCTGCCCCGCAACACCATACCTGCCGATGGCGCGCACCTCGCCGCTCGCCGTCATGACGTCCGCAAGCAGCATCACATACCTGATGTCGACACCGAGACCCTGCTCCTCCATCGTGTAACGCGTCTGGTGTATTATGGCGTTACGCGCAGCCTCGATGCCCAGCACGTCATAGATTTCAAATATGTTGTTCGTTGTCGTCCTTGTGTGGTCAACGCCATCTATCTCAAAGACCTTCTTGAGGTTGGAACCCAGCGTGCTTATCATCCACTCATTGCCTTCCTTGCTGACAACAACCTGCGTGATGCCCTTTATGCCTTTCGCGTGCATGTCAAGCACCACGTACTTCAGCTTCCTCAGGTTTGCCACCGTGCCCTTCTTGACCTTCACCATGATGGTGTCGCTGCCCTCCACCATTGTCTCGGTGTTCTTTATCCTGATGCTCTTTGAAACCTTTTCAATGTCCAGCCCAAGGCTTCTTGTTTTGTCAGGGTCCAGCTTGAACTTTATCCACATCTCTGTCATGTCCAGCAGCGTGGAGTCTATGATGTCCTTGAGCTTTATTTCCTTGATGCTTTCGGCTATCTGCTTCACCTGCTCGATGTCAAGCCCGGGCTTCAGCCTGACCGTCATCATGGGTGTCCTGGGCTCCTTCCTTGCGTCGAATATCTCCATCATGCGCGGAAGCCCCAGCGTGACCTGTATGCCCGCGGTTCCGGCGAAGTGGTAGGTACGCATGGTGTTGTGCGTGACTATGCCGTCGAATGTCGTGAACGTCTCCGTTCCCGGCACCGTGAAATCATACACGTATCCGCATGACGGCTTCACGCGCCTTATGCCCTCTATGCCGTCCCAGACGACATCCGAGTTGGCCATTCTTTTCATAATCGCAAGCTCGGCGCTGATGTCAACATTCTTTTCAACGGAAAGGCTTTCGAATATGCTGATGTATCTGGAGAGCGCAGACCTGCCTACCCTCTGCCTGTTCGTGAAATTGTTCACGTATCTGGTCGGGTAGCCCAGCTTCCTCGCCGCTGACAGGAATATGTCCCCGAATCCGCTGAACATGTCTGTCATGTCCTTGGCGTTCTCAGGCAGCGCGCAGAGAGCGTCAAGCGCCTCTTTCTTGCCGCCAACGTTCAGCCCGATTTTCTCCCTGAACATCTTCGCGTGTTTGTAGGGAATTATCAGGCCGCGCTCCTTGCCCTTGGATTTGGATGCGAAAATCCTGAACCTTGAAAGCAGCAGCGCGATGCCGTCAATAAGCTCCGCAGACCTTGATGAGACCCTTATCATGCCGCGGCTGACTGAGATGTTGCCGTCGCCGTCAAAATATCCGCTGATGAGCCCCGCCACAAACGGCTCTGCAGCGCTGTAGGCGAAATCGGGCACGCGCTTGTTCCATGAGCCTGTGCCGCAGGTGCGGCTGAAAAGCCTGGAGAGCTGCTTTGAATTTATCCTTATGTCATGCGACAGCGCAAAGCCGCTCGTGTTGTCGTATTCATTCACGCCCAGGCCGTGCATCTCCGCGAACGCCCTTATCCTTGAAAGGAACGCCTCGTCCTTATTTGAGAACGAAACGAAATTGGGCGTGCAGTTGCCTTCGGCTAGGTATGCGCCGAATGCCCAGCCCAGCCCCCTCGTCAGGTCAAGCGCGGCAGGAAGCCTTTTCTTGGCGAATCTCTGGCAACCGAGCATGGGCTCTGTTTCAAGCCTGTGGACGCAATTCTCGGGCAGGTAAAGCAGCGAGGGTATCCTGTCGCCTGCCCTGAGTTCGCTGCCCGAGACAGGAACCACAGCGTTGTGTTTCCTCACGACAAATGAATGCGAGTCTGTCGCGACAATCTTCCTG
>VGIZ01000072.1 GCA_016867675.1 Candidatus Aenigmatarchaeota archaeon
GTGCAGGATGGCGAGCGCCATGGGCGGCTTCATGGTCGCGCCTCACCCGTTTGACAGGACAAGGGACGGCATAGGAGCCGAGCTGCCAGCTGTGCTTGATTACATAGATGCCATTGAGGTCTTCAATGCCAGATGCCTCTTTGGCGGGCCGAACAGGCGCGCAGCAGCGTTCGCATCAGAAAACGAGATGCCTTTCATCTCAGGCAGCGACGCGCATTTCCCTGAGGAAATCGGTTCGTGCATCACAGAGCTTGATATAGAAGGAAAGCTGACCGAGAAGGCAGTCTTCAACGCCATAGCGTCGGGAAAGGCCGTGATATCAGGCCGCCGCTCGGGCGTCAGGCCGCACATCAGGACAGCGCTGCACAGGCTTGGATTGTAAAGATGCAATGGGTTTAAAAAACTTCCTGCGAACTATGCTCATGCCAACAAAAACAGCAGCGCAGGTTGAAATTCCGCTTGCCTACACCAGCCCTGCGAGCGGCTGGCTCAGGCTCAGCGCAGGCTCATACGCAGACCCGCAGATGCTTCTCGGCGCCGACGACAACCCGCTCACCAACATCAGCATTTACCGAGCACATATGGCTGCGCAGAGGCTCGGGCTCAGGCTCACCGATGACATAGAGCACAACGAACTCGTCAACAAAAACCCAAATGTTGCAAACCAGATGCGCAACTATGCTGTCTGGACGAGCATTCTCAGGGATGTGGAAAGCACAGGCAGCGGCTACACCGCAAAGCACATCGCAAGGCCCGAGGTCAGCATTGTTGACGGCGGATACGTCGCCAAAGGCAGAACGAAAGCCATCAAGCTGCCCAAGAACGGGTTCTTCAAGATAAGGGAGCTTCTGGAAAGCGACACAGGACTGCCGACAAAGACCTACGGCGACAATCTGCTAGACGAACCCTGCGCATACTGGATAGCTGCCGCAGGCAAGGAGCGCCCTGTGTTTCGCGGCGTCTGGTACCTCTACGAGCGCAGGGAGTTCAGCGCCGCTGCGAACTGGGGGCAGTTCCACTCGTACACGAACGTGGGCGCCCGAGGAGCTAGTGATAGTGAGCCAAGTGCAATAGTATTGGCTAGGGCTGAGGCTCTCGCGAGGCTGGACGGCATAAGCCGCAGGCATGGCATCACAGATGATTCTCTGCTTCAGGCTCTCAGCCGTTCTTAGAACAGGTTTCCCAGGAATCCAGCCAGCGCAGCGTTGGCCATACCCACGGAAGGAATGAGCAGCAGCAGGAACGAGACGATTATCAGCGGCAGGATTATCAGCTCCAGCAGCAGCATCTGGTTGAAGCCCTTCTCATGGTACCAGAAAAGATACTTCAGCCCGAACACGACCACGGACAGCGCCAGCAGCATGACAAGCGCCAGCGGGAAGCCGTACGAGAAAAGCGACGCAAGAAAGAGGGCAACCACAACGACACCGAAGGCAACAAACAGCGGCTTGCTGTCCTTTATGGTCCTGCCGCAAAACTTGAACTTGTATGCCATGTAGCCCGCCGAGTATATGACGGCGAACATCAGCACAAGCCACAGCGGGAACTTCGTCACGTTGGCGGTGAGCGCGAACCACCCCGAAGAATATTTTATGAACTCTATCAGCGTTATGTTGGCTATCGTCGGGAACTTCCTCTTCTTGAGCCTTATGCCTGGCGCAGAGTGCAGGAAGTTGAGGAACAGCAGTGCCACCATCATCGCGCCAAACACGTAGTTCACGAAAAAGGAGACCAGCAGGCCTGACATGAGCAGCAGCGCGTAGATGCTCACCGCGCCCTCCAGCCTGAGCGAGCCGTTAGCGACATGCTTCCAGCCGCGCTTCTGCGGGTCGGCGGCATCCTCCTCCCTGTCCATGATGTCGTTGAACATGTAGACGGACGAGTAGGACAGGCTGAGCCCGATGACGGCGAGGACAAGCTGGACGGGATTAATGACCCCGAATATGAAGGCGTACAGCACCGCGCCGAGCAGCAGCTGGACTATGTTCTTCGGGAGGTTCACGGTTATGCTGTTGTAAAGCACTTTCCTGAGCGTCATATCAATACCCGAAATTGTCATTACGCCAATTTATATGCAACGTTTTTCGTTTTCATCGTCTGGCCTTCACGGCCTTTATTATTATGAGCGACGACAGGGACGGAAACATTGAGAAGAAGCCGTCAGACCTGTTCCAGAAGCCCTCCACGGCGCGGTTCCACCTGCCGTAGCCGCGCACAGGCGAGCCCGCCACCTCGACCTTCCTGAAGCCGCACAGCGCGAGCAGCTGCAGCGCGCTCCGCTTGGTGAATGCCTTGACATGGCCCATGCCGCTGTCAAGGAAGGGGTTGCCCACGTAATGGGATGACGCTGACTCCACCCACACGGGTATGAAGCCGAAGAGCATGATTATCCTGTTGTACCATGCGGCTATGTTGGGCACGCTCATAACGATGAAGCCGTCAGCCTTCAGCACACGCCTGACCTCTGCCAGCAGCCGCTCGGTGTCAAACACATGCTCCACGACGTCGCCGCAGAATACTGCATCAAAATACTTGTCGGCGAAGGGCAGCCTGTCCCTGTCCAGGTTGGCGAAGCGGGCGTCAATCCCCTTCTTCCTCGCGTCCTTCAGGGCTTCCCTGCTGATGTCAATGCCGAACATCCTCGCGCCCGTGCTTTCGCCGAGCCTGGCGGTGATGAAGCCGTCGCCGCAGCCTATGTCCAGTATCCTTTTCCCCTCCATCCTGCCGAACATGCGCAGGACCTTGCGTATCTTCACGCGCATGGACGTGTAGTATTCGTCCGCTGTCCGCCCGTCAAAAAGGCTCGTGTAATGCTTTGTGTTGTATTCGCTGCTCTCCATACTCTTCGCCATACTCTTGAAGCCACACCGCCTGCTTCCTTTGGTCAATGCGGCATTCAACTTATCAGTTGTTTATAATAACATCAACAAATATACTTATAGCGCTTGCTGCGCGTGTGGTGGTATGGCTGGTTACACCCTTACCGAGGAGGGGAAGAAATACCTTTCTGCCGGGCTTCCCGAGGTCAGGCTTGCCGAACTCCTTTCCTCAGGGCCAAGGAGCATAGACGAGGCGAAGAAAAGGATAGACAGCTTCAGCGTCGCGCTGCTCTGGGCTAAGAAGAACGGCTGGGTTGCGATAGAGAACGGGCAGCTCAGGCTTGTTTCGCAGCCAAAGGACATGATGCACGGAAAGCTGAAGGAAGTCCATGAGGGCAGGGAGACAGACAAGGAGTCGCTTTCCGTCCTGCTTTCCAGACGGCTGGTGGAAGAAAAGCGCATGACGCTGGAAAAGCAAGCGCAGAAGCTGGCGGGCAAGGAAGTCACCAGCCTGTCAAGGGAGCTGATAGCCACAGGCTGCTGGAAGGACGTCAAGCTGAAGCCCTACAATGTTGAGGCTGCTGCAAAAATCATCCATCCAGGCAAGAAGCACCATTACGCAGCCTTCCTTGACTGGGTGAAGAGCAGGATGGCTGCATTGGGGTTTGAGGAGATGCGCGGCCCGATAATAGAGACCGAGTTCTGGAACATGGACGCTCTCTTCATGCCGCAGTTCCACTCAGCGCGCGACATACACGGCGTCTATCAGCTTAAGAACCCGAAATACGCGGACAAGCTGGAGGACAGGTGGCTTGAGCCTGTGAAGGCTGCGCACGAGAACGGCGTGGCGGGCTCGCGCGGCTGGGGCTACAAGTTTGACGCCGACCAAGCGCACAGGCTTGTGATGCGCTCGCAGGGCACTGCGCTCTCGGCAAGGCAGCTGGCAAACGTGAAGGTGCCTGGCAGGTACTTCTCCATAGCGCGCTGCTTCAGGCCTGACATCATAGACGCCAGCCACCTGCCTGACTTCTTCCAGATTGAGGGCATAGTCGTTGACGAGGGTCTGACCTTCCGCCACCTCATAGGCATACTGAAGATGTTTGCAAGGGAGTTTGCAGGCACTGACAGGATAAAGCTGGTGCCCAACTACTTCCCGTTCACAGAGCCGTCAGTTGAGCTGGTCGCATACCACAGGGACATGGGCTGGCTGGAGCTGGGCGGCGCAGGCGTCTTCCGCCCTGAGGTCACGAAACC
>VGIZ01000073.1 GCA_016867675.1 Candidatus Aenigmatarchaeota archaeon
CTGCCACATAGAACGCAAAAGCCGGACAATGGAACGCCCTGTAGACATCAGGCTCTTTAACACCATTGTCAGCAAAGCAGCCGCGATACCCTCTCTGCCTGTCCTTGAGGCCAGGAAATGGCCCGCATCTGCTGCCGCAGTACCTGCAACCCATGCCAACTATTGGAACAAAGGAATAAAAGCTGATGTGGGGGGTAAGATTCGAACTCACGAAGGCACTAAGCCAGCAGGTCCTAAGCCTGCCCCCTTTGACCGCTTGGGTACCCCCACTTGTAGTAGTCTTTGCTGTGGTGGTTAAAAATAGATGCGGGGGGTGAGATTGCCGTCCGTTTTCCGTAAACGCTTTTTCGCCGATTTCACGGAAAAGGGTTTTCGAACTCACGAAGCCACTAAGGCATCAGGCATTTTAACAGCTCGGTTATCCTTACTCGCGAATTGGGCAAACTGCATCTGAACCTGACTCGTCTAGCTTGCAGATTTATTCCATTGGTTTAATCTGCATTTGGCCGCTCCGAAACCCCCGCGCATGCCCCCACAGGGATTCGAACCCTGGTTCTCGGCTCTGCTCGTTCAACGGTGTCTCCACCTCGCTATTTTCGTGATTGAACACGAAAAGCCGATGTCCTTTCGACGACCCAGATGGTCTTGGCCTCTGGACGATAGGGGCAATGAGCCGGGCAGGATGTTCGGCTCTGCCGGACATGCCTGTTGAACAGGCACTCTGACAGCGCAGTCGAACCTGCAGCCTTTCGCATTTTGAAGCCATTTCTGGTTTGTCAAGCGAACGTCAGTTCGGGGTCTCCAGTCAGTAGACCTTACCGCTAGACCACCGGCTCTTGGTATCAAGGTTTGTATGATTCCTTTATAACTTTGTTTTATATGAGTTTTGAGCCGTCTAGCGGCATAGCGGCCTTACCGGCATCGTCCCTCCATTAGGTTTAAAGGAGTCCGCAAACTCAATTTGATTATGGAACCTGAAAAAGCATATGTTCTCGGGGCTACTTGCGGGGATGCGTATGTGGCCAAAATGAGATGTAAAAGGAGACCGTTCAGATATAGATTGCGTCTGGCCGTGAACGACTATGACTTTGCAAAAGAGTTTGCTAGATGCTTGACTGTGCTTTATGGTATAACCCCATCTGTTCATAAGTACAGAGAAAGATACTGGGTGGAAACAAACCGAATGTCTATAGTTTTGGATATTCTAGGTCATGGCGATTTCAGAACGGAGAGCTGGCGAGTACCTAGTGAAATAATTAATGGTGACGCTTTATCGAAATGTAGTTTTCTTAGGGGGTTCTTCGATTCCGAAGGATTTTCACGCAAATACGATATCGGTTTTTGTTCGAAAAACAAACAGGGGTTAGAAGATATAGGTAAACTGTTGGAGAGCATAGGGATAACTCCGAGCCTTTATCTGAAAAAGAAAAGTGATGGGGCATACAGAGCGTATATTTACGGAAAAGAACAAAGACGGGAATTTGCCGAACTCATAGGATTCAGCATAGAGAGGAAACAGAGGACTCTCACATGTTCATGAGCCAGGCAGGGATCGAACCTGCAATCTTCCCCGGTCCCAGAGGACCAGACCGACCTACCGCATCCGCGGTCGACCGCATGGTCATTTTGTGAGGGCTCCGCGTCACGAGCATTGCTCGCAACTGGACGTCGTGCCACTAGACCACTGGCTCGTTGAACATCCTTGTTTCTAATCGATTTATATTCACGCCGGGAGCAGGATTCGAACCTGCAAGTCCGAAGGACGCCCGCTTTCGAGGCGGGTGCATTGCCGTTCTGCCATCCCGGCACTAAGTACATTGCGGGTGGCGACTGGGTGCGGACACTCAGGCTCGCCGCACCAGCACAGCCTTAGTTTCTTATTAACAGCGCTTTTAAAATTAGCCTATGAGGAGCAGGATTTGCACCATCTGCGCCAAACCCTCGGTCATAGTCAGGAGCCACGAAGGCAGGAGCCTGTGCAGGAGGCACTTCATGGAATCCGTTGAGAGGAATGCCAGGAAGTACGTCGGCAAGCACAGGATGATAGAATCCGGGGATAGGATTGGCGTCGCGCTGTCAGGCGGAAAGGATTCCGCAGTCGCGCTTTATGTGTTGAAGAACATTGTGGGGAAGAGGAAGGATGTCAGCTTGTGCGCGCTCTCCATTGACGAAGGCATAGCAGGCAGCAGGGACGCCGCGCTGAAAAAGGCCAAGCAGCTCTGCAAAAAACTTGGCGTTAAGCACTGCACATTCTCCTTCAGGAAAGAACTCGGCATGACGCTGGATGCGAAGGTGAGGAAGCTGAAGCTCGGCAGGGAGGGTGTCTGCGGCTTCTGCGGCATAGCGCGCCGCTGGATTCTGAACAGGGAGGCGCGCGGGCTCGGGTTGAACAAGCTTGCGTTGGGCATCAACCTCAACGACGAGGCTGAGAGCATCATGATGAACTACGTGCGTGGCGACATGCTAAGGGCGGCGAGGCTCGGCCCCGTCACCAACTACTCCATCAGCGGGCGCGGCGCAAGGCTCTTCATTCCGCGCATCAAGCCGCTGCGCATGATACCCGAGCCTGAGATAGAGCTCTATGCCAAGTTCGCCAGCCTGCCGTTCCATCCCAAGCACTGCAGATACCGCGGCGGCATCAGGATTGACGTCGAGAAGTCGCTGGACATGCTGGAGAAGCGCTATCCTGGCACCATGTTCACGATTGTCAGCACCTTCGACAGGATACTGCCGGGCATACGGAGCGCAGTCGCGCAGGAGGGCTATGTGCTGAAGTGCAAAAAGTGTGGGGAACCGGCGTCAAAGGATATATGCAAGTGCTGTGAGTTATGGCGTAATGGATGAACTCACAACTCGCAAGCAAGCTTGCGATGCTGCGAGTTGCGGGGCTAATCCCTCAGGCATCCTGTTAAATATCTTTGCTCCAACTTCTTGTATGGCGAATGCTTTGAAAATTTTCCGTCACCCTAAGCCTGTCATAGCGATGGTCCACCTGCAATACAAGGGAAGCGCGCAGCAGCTAATAGACGAGGCGCTGACGGACATAGAAAGGCTCGAATGCGGCGGGGTGGACGGGCTCCTGTTTGAGAACTGGGGCGGGGATTATACGTACAGATTAGCCACGCCTGAAGACAAAGTGCTTGTTCCGTATGTGATGAAGGCAGCATCAGGTGTCACAAAACTGCCTTACGGCATAAACATGTTGCCTTTGGATTACGAGGCGGATTTCGACATTGCAAAACAGACCGAGGCAGGATTCGTGCAGATTGACACGTTTGTTGACACGGTGAGGACGGATTATGACAACAGGTTTATTATTGACATCAGGCCGCAGGATGTAACTGCATACAGACGTGGCCGGGGATTGAAAGATGTTTACCTGTTCACAAACATACAGACAAAGCATTATGACATGCTGCCGCCAAACAAAAAACTGGAAACCTCTGCTCGACAGGCAATCCAAGGCGGGGCTGACGCGCTGGTTGTGACAGGCAAGGTTACAGGGGCGAGAACGCCCAAAAGCAAGCTTGCAAGGGTCAAAGCGGTTTCCGGAGACACCCCAATTTTTATAGGAAGCGGTTTTGACGCAGACAATGCTGCGGAGCTTCTGCCGCATGCGGACGGGGTGATATGCGGCTCTGCGTTCAAGTATGAAGGAATAACTGAAAATCCTGTTGATGAAAAAAGGGTCAAGCGGATAATGGAAGCTGTTTTCAGGGCAAGAATATAGCCTAATCCCTCAGCAGAACCTTCTCGCCGATTTTCCAGTAGTTGATTTCCTTGCCCGGCTCTACGGGAACCTTGAGGTCGTCGGGTATGTTGACGTCAAAGGTGGAGAAGTCCTCCATGTCCATGACCTGGGCCGTCTTGCCGCTGACTGAAAGCACCTGGCAGCGCCTCTTGTTGATGAGCGGAACCAGAAGCGTGTCTGCTGCAGGCTTCATGATTGACCTGTTGCGGCCGTCGAACAGGCCCGCGCACTCCACGCGCGCCTTGGTCGCGCCGTGCTTGCCTGGCTTGGAGATGATTATGT
>VGIZ01000074.1 GCA_016867675.1 Candidatus Aenigmatarchaeota archaeon
AGAAGGAAGGGAAGAAGTAGAAACTTTAGTTCCAGTTCTCCTGCATGTCTTTCTTGGCCTCAACAACTATGCCGAATTTCGAGAACACCGACGAGCAGTGCGGGCACTCGAAGACGTCGTTCTCCCCGCGCCAGCTCCTGCCCTTTGTCCCGCAGAGCGGGCAGCTCTCAATGTCTTGCATCATGTTATCAATCAATTATTTGTTCCGGCCTGCATTTATACCTTGCAAGCTCTACCCTTCCGTTGACTACGGCGACACCTTCTGCGACCAAAAGTCCTGTTTTGTTTCCTTTTCCCGAGTAACAGCCCACGGAGCCGTCAGACCTGATAACCCGATGACATGGCACACGAACCGCTTTGCTTGTTTGGCTTATGCGGTGTGCAAATTTTATGGCAATCCCGTTCTTCCTCAGCGCAGAGCCGACAGACCTTGCGGCCCCCTGGCTTCCGGCTGCCTTCGCTATGTCTGCATAAGTCGCGACCTTGCCCTTCGGTATACGCTTAGTGATTTCAAGCGCATGCTCGGAAAAATTTGTCATCATTCACGGGCTTACGTGCAGGATTGCAGGCTGCCGATGGCACCCTTGGGCACAACCCTGCTCGCGGATAGAATCTCTATTCCTATAAGCTTGTCGTCTGCATCAAAATCAAGCACTATGTTCTCATTCATGGATATTGTCCGCTTTACCTCACCCTTGCCTATCCCGCTTTTCACATATATGTATGCGGCATCCGCCTCTTTATCATATTGCACTTTCATTGCATCACCTAGTAAGCTGTTATCACTATTATCCTTTCCCTTTGCGCCTTATAAACTATACGAATGTCTCTGCCTCCTATCTTCTTTGCAGCCATGCTGTTCCTGTCGCCAGAAGATATCATATAATCCGGCCACACAAGAACCTGCTCAATCTCATCCTCGGTTATGTTCCTTTCCGCCATTCTCTGCCTGGCATGGTTTGTATATATGATTTTTGGCCTCATAGTTCATTCCGCCATCCTCGTCGTCACAATCGGCTTGTCCCTGACTATTATCGTGTGCTCCGCCTGCACGATGGGACGTCCGCGCGACTCCTTCAGCGTCGGGTAAGTCTCGATTGCGCCGAGCTGCTCAAGCTGGTTGAGCGCCATCTGCACCTTCAGCGGCGACATGCCTTCCTTTGCAAGCCAGCGCTTCGCAAAGGGCAGCTCGTTGTATTTGCCTGCCGCAAGCTCAAGGATTTTCCTCGCCTCGGCGAGCCTGACAGGCCTGCCCATCACATATCTATAGATCTCGACAGGCGTGCTGTCCTTCACGGTGCCGTTGCTCTCTAGAACAAAGGGTTCAATGGCTATGACGTCATCTTCATTGAAGGCGTATTTGTTGTCATTCTTCACGTTCGGAATGGACGGCGCGCCGTGGAACACAAACCTGTCCAGCGTATGCCCTGTCAGGTTAACAATGACACCGACGCCCAGCTCCTTCGCCTTCGCCTCGATTGCCGAGCCTATCTCTGAAACGGTCACGCCCGGCCTTATGACGGCTATCGCGGCATCAAGCACCTTCTCGGACGCGCCAATGAGCTTGTTCTCTTCCGCGCACCACGTGAACGCGGTGTCGCCGATGTATCCGTCGACATGCACCCCGACGTCTATCTTGACAAGGTCCCTGCTGCCTATGACCTTCTCGTCATTGAACTGCGGCGTGTAATGCGCTGCCACATCGTTTATGGAAATGTTTATGGGGAATGCCGGCTCGCCGCCGAGCTTCCTCATCTCATTCTCCGCAAACTCCGCAACATCCATGAGCTTCACGCCGGGCTTCAGCATCGCTCTGAGTTTGCTGCAGACCTCTGCGGCAATCTTCCCTGCCTTCAAATATTTTTCCAGAATATCTTCGTCCATCATGCAAAATCATTGGCATCATCTAATAAATAGCAATTCTGGAAAAATCGCCGAAAAAATATCAATCTTTATTAGCAAATCCGCACAAAATATATTCATGAGCTTCGGCTCATTCAAGCGATGATTAAATTGGAGGGTTTTGACATGGCCAAAAGAAAGAAGAAGAAGTAATTCTTGTTCAAAATCATAGCCGCAGCGGAAACGCTGCGGCAATTTATTTTTATTTTTTCATCAGACTCGTTTTGTATTTCTCCGGCTTGCGGGCATCTATCCTCTCTATTTTCGCGCTGATTCCCGCAGATTTCAATGTATCCCCCAAGCCACCGGTGAATGAGTGCTGATCATAGCCAAGGCATATCACATCAGGCTTCTCCTTTCTGATGACGTCGTATTTGTCGCCAAGCGAACCCAGCATGACCCTGTCGGCAATCCCTGCCATTTCAACCTTCATCCTTCTCGTATCCTCGTCCTCGGAAGGCGCCCTGGATTTCACTTCCCTGACAGTCCTGTCCCTCGCGACCACCACGACAAGAAAGTCGCCGCGCTTCCTCGCCTCGCGCAGGAAATATTCGTGCCCCTTGTGCAGCCTGTCAAATGTCCCGAAAACCATTACCCTGACTGGCCGCTTGCTGTTTTTTGTCAATGCGGCATATCTTCCATTCATCTGTTTTTATTGTGGCTATGGCATATTAACGCTATGATTGAATACGAACGCGACACGGAAATGGAGTCAGCGGTCAGGGAGATAGCATCAACGCTCGGCATGCATCACCTTGACCTTTCCCGCGTGATATGCATGCGCAGCTACGGCTCAAAAAGCCGTCGTGTCCTTGCCCGCTGTCATGTCATGCCAAGAATAATGCAGAAGGCACTCGGCACAGGGGCTTATTACCTGATTGAAGTTGTCTCGGAAAACTTTGAGAAGCTTTCCGATGAAGACAGGACGCGCACGCTCATCCATGAGCTCATGCACATCCCCCGCAGCTTCGGCGGCGGCTTCAGGCATCACAGGCCTTACGTGAGCAGAAGAAATGTTGAGGCCATGTACAGGGAGTTCAATCGCAGAAAGCAAGGTTGATATAAATTTGACTGCTGCATTGAACAAAATAAACAAGCAGTTAGTTATGTGAACGCACCGGCGATGAACAGCAGCGCAAGATTCACGAGCCCGCCAATTACGGCTGCGGCGAAGACTGCCTCCAACCTCTCGGGCTTCGGCAGCGCATGGTATTTCTGCAGGGTCTTTATTGTATCCTCAACCTTCAATAGAGCAGATATCTGCTTGGGCAGGACAAAGCTGAGCGGCCTGAGCGCGGCAACAAGCGAAAGCTCTATGAGCAGTATGTCCGCAACAACGAGCAGGGCTGCAATGACGGGTACGCCGAACGCGTGCATAAAAAGGTCAAAGAACTGCGTGTTCTGCGCGCCTGTTATGAAGGCTATGAAGGGTGCTATCTCAAAGAGCCAGACGGAGGCGTAGCTCCAGAATGCGGCTGATGTCCTCCTGTAGTGTGCATATGTCAGCGCGTATGCCACCAGCGCCGCCAGAAAGACGACGAAGAACCTCTCAGCAATGCCAAACATGCATGTTATTTGTCCCTGTTTATTAAAAAAGAAATCCAAGCATCTACATGGACATCGCATCCCTGCTTGCGCAGTTCACGGCGTGGGGTGGCGCGCTCGTGAAGGACTGGGGGTATCTTGGCATCTTCGCGATAAGCCTGCTCTCGTCCGCAAGCATAATCCTGCCCCTGCCGTCCTTCGCGCTGGTGTTTGCTGCAGGCGCTATGCTCAATCCCCTGCTCGTTGGCTTAGCAGCAGGCTTCGGCTGCGCCATAGGCGAGCTTACGGGCTATGCCGTCGGTTTCGGAGGCAAGCAGGCGCTCAACAGGAAATACAGGAAGCTGCTGGAAAGGACAGAGAAATGGGTTGAGAAGCACGGCTTCTTCGCCGTCGTCGTGCTTTTCGCCGCCACGCCGCTGCCCGACGACATCACAGGCATAATCGCGGGCGCGCTGAACTATAACATCAAAAAATTCTTCATAGCATCGTTGACAGGCAAGCTTGCCCTCAACCTCGCGCTCGCCTTCGGCGGATTCTACGGCTACGCGTGGTGCT
>VGIZ01000075.1 GCA_016867675.1 Candidatus Aenigmatarchaeota archaeon
TTTCTGAGGGAGAAAAAAAAGGCAGAGACCAAGCAGCCGGCAGAACATGACAGCCCATAGCGCCATCCTTTTAAAGGAATTTCGCATTAAATTTATCTATATGTAGCACATTTGCCTCCGTAGCTCAGCCGGTACTCCTCCGCGATGCCACCGAGTTCCCTAAAGGAACTCGGGCATGTCGTGAGCGTAAGCTCACAGACAATGCGGAGAATGCGGTGGAGAGCAGCTGACTTGTATCGTCAGAATTGATATTGCGAACCGAAAGGTAATGAGCGCAAGATATCAGCAGGTCGTGGGTTCGAATGGCGCAACGGCACTTGAATTCGTGCCTTGACGGCGAATGCCGTCTGTGTCAGGATGTCCCATCGGAGGCTCTGGGCAGCGTATTTCATGCTTATAAATCCACAAGTAGAATTATGTATTGTACCAACTGCTAGGGAGTTCGCCTGGTATCCAGTCCAGGGGGGCAAGCTAGGGCTGCGGCACTCTTGTAGTGTCCTTTGGTACTTCATTTTTTACTTATGAATTCCTCTATCTCTTGGAGCTCTATTTTTGCGTAAGTCTTCAGCTTGTTCTTTTCGTCCTTTCTCATAAGATAGGCGTATCTGTGGGCGTTTGAATGCTCAAGCTTCATGAAAGAAATGCTTTCCAAGTTGCATCCCAGCTTCTCTCCTAGAAAATACCTCAGGTTGCTTTCTATGTCATGCTCCTTGCCGTCGAAGTCCCTGCATATCCTCAAACTGAGCGAGCTTTTTGGTTTAAGCGACCTGAAAAGGTGGTATATGACCACGCAATAAATCCTCACCTTGAGCTGTGTCCTGCCTTTCTTTGACTTGCCATACCTGTAGATGCCATGCTCATAACGGGAATTTATTGTCCTGACAAGTTCAGGCTGAACTTGAATCCCCTGATTATGGAGTCCCTGTCAGCTATGCATATAGTGTAGTCCCTGCTGAGCAAGTCATCGCCGCTTACATCAATGTCAAACTCCATAATTATTAGTGCTGTCCGTGTTCTTTAGGCTCTCAGACTTCCCTCTCCGGCTTTCTCAGCCTCCTGCAGCCCCTGTGCAGCAGCAGGATGAAGTGCGCGAGGAACTTCTCGTGGTGCTCCAGCCTTCTGGCGAGAATCTCGTCCTCCGACAAAAAGAACGACTTCAGGTGGTGCATGTCGGCCTTGGGTGAGAAAAATATGTAGAGGGGAATAGCCAGCACAACCAGCGCCGTGCCGATGAACTTGTCAAACATGCTGGTATTCCATATCAGGTAGAGGCAGATGACTATCCCAAGCCATGGAAGAACGCTCTGGCCATGAAGTTTCTTCACGCTGCCCCGCTTGAGTATGAGCAGCGACAGGCAGGCGAGCAGGAACGCGAAGGCAAGGTTGAACACGGAGAATGAGATGAGGCCTGCAATCCCCGAGTATATGGAAAGCGCGAAGCCTATCGCGCCCTGTATCAGCAGCGCCATATAGGGTGTGCCGTATTTCGGATGGACCTTTGCGAAAATCTTCGGGAACAGGCCGTCGATTGCCATGGCGTATGAGAGCCGCGCTGTGCCGAGGACATTCGCCTCGTCAGAGCCTGATACCGAAACAAGCGCGCCTATGCTGATTATGACAGCGCCTGCTGCGCCAAGCAGGGCTGTGGCGGAAAGCACAAGCGGCGTGCTTGTCGCAGCAAGGGCCGCCCATTCAACCGTGCCATATATGACGAAGTTCGTGACGAGGTAAAAAAGTGTTATTATCAGCATGCCTGTTATTATGGCCTTGGGTATGGTCTTCTTGGGATTCCTTACCTCGCTTGCGGGCAGGGTGCCCATCTCAAAGCCAACGAAAGCCCAGAATATCAGGACAATAGCAGCGCCGAAGCCGCCGAAGCCGAGCGGCGCGAGAGGGGTGTAGTTGGCCGCAGGGACAGCGGGATTGAGGATGAAGATGCCCAGCCCTGCAACTATGATAAGGACAAGCGGGAGCAGCTTGAGCAGCGTAAGCGCTTCATTGAGCCTGCCGGCTGCCTTGACGCCCACGACATTCACTGCGGTCAGACCGAACATGAAGAGGAACTTTATCAGCACCTGCATCGGGAAGCTGAGCGGAATGAAATACTGCAGGTAATTCACGAACATTATGGCAAAAATGGCAAGCGCCAGCACCTCCGCAATCCACAGGCTCCAGCCTGTCAGGAAGCCCCAGAAGTCGTCAAACGCCTTTGAGACGAAGGCGAACGGACCGCCGACCTTGGGCACGTAATAGCTGCAGTAGGCGAAGACAAGCGCTATCACCATGGCGAACAGGCCCGCGACAACCCACGCGAACATGGACAGGGGCCCGAGCAGCCCTGCTGACAGCGACGACGCCACATAGATGTCCGCGCCGACAATGGAGCCTATGACTATGGCAGTCAGGTCAAGGAAGCCCAGGTCCCGCTTCAGTCTCCTCAGGGGCATCTTATCCATATTATTTTGGCTGAGCATGTTAAAATGCGAATCACTTCGGCTTCTTGGAAAAAATAACTTCCGTGTCGCCGTCCAGAAACATGTTCCTCACCGAGCCCTCCCTTCTGAAGCCGCTCTTCCTGTGAAAATTCAAGGAAGCCCTGTTTTTCGAGTCCGTGCTGCTGAGAAGCCCTGCCTTCCTTCTCGCGCAAAGCCTCTCAACGCGCTTCAAAAGTGCGGAGGCTGCGCCGCGCCTCCTGAAATCAGGATGGACAGCCAGCTCCTCTATGTACCAGTTGTCGCCGAAGTGGTGCCTCCTGAAGGCAACGTAGCCAGCGACCTTCCCACCCTCCTCAGCGACGATAAGCTCGCCTTCCCCCACCCTTTCATGGAAATAACCCGGCCTCTTCCACTTCCTGCCCCATATCATATCGTTGATTCTGATGCAGCGGATGGCGTCGCCAGTCCTGCCTTTCCTTACTCTCATAAAGAATTTTGTAGCCACGGCTAATAAAAAATGAGCAAGCAGCTACAGAATCAGCTCACTGCCCTTGTGCACGTTGAGGACCGCGTCGGTCTCGGACGCGCTGTTCAGCCTGATGTCAAACGGGCCGAAGCCGGTGACGTTCTTCATCTGCGCATAGACGAACTTCTCCTTGCCCTTCGCGAAGCTGACAAGGATGACATCCCTTCTCTGTCCCTGGTATTCCATCTCCAGCGTGACATTGGTGAACTCGCCCTGCTTGCTGCGCGAGGTGGACTTGTTCCTCAGAACAAGCCCGTGCTCGAAAGCCGCGCTCTCGCCGGCCTTCAGCCAGAAGTCGGCGTCGTAAATCGCAGGCTTCGCCCTGTCGCACGCCTTCTTCAGCGACATCTTCGCGCGCATGGTCGCGGCGTCCAGCATCACAGGCGATATCCTGTACTCATACCAGCTGTTCGGACCCTTTGCAGGGTCGTTCACAGGCACCTCAATCCGGCCGTTCCTGTCGCCGACCTTCAGGTCAAGCGCCAGCCTGCCCCCTGACATGCCCGTGTTTGTGACTATGGTGTCTCCGACGACAAACGACTCATCCCGACCTATGGAGAATTCGCCGCCGAGCTCTGTCCTGCCAGCAATGCGCGGCCCAGCCGGAACTTCCTTCCTGCCGAAAAGCCCTCCCACCAAGAATCTCATGCAACACACTCCAAGCTGCATGTCTCGCGGACTTCGTCCACGATCTCATGCAACACACCCTTGTTTTTGCATGCGCTCATGATTGCATAGCAATCATGGCGTGCCTGCGACTTTGTCGCAGCAGCATTTGCCGAAGTTGTCCGCAACTTCAGCATCTCATGCCTCCACGTTGTATAATGGGCGGCGCACATTTAAGTCCTTTTCTGTGCATGTCTGGCGTGAAAATTGGCATTCCTAGGAGAGGGGCTCTGCCAAGTTAAATCTGGACGTTCAGCGGAGACCAAGGACAAACCCCTTATCTTTAAAGTTTCGGGGATGGACTTCGTTGCCAAGAACGCAGCTCCAAC
>VGIZ01000076.1 GCA_016867675.1 Candidatus Aenigmatarchaeota archaeon
TGACAAGACCCAGCTTGAGAAAATCCAGAACCTTGCATTTGCCTTCGAAATTCTGGAGTTCCTGGCGGAAAAACAACACATCCTCCAGCGTGTGGGGGTTGAAGTACTGCCTGACATTGGCTGGTAATGATTTTATGTCCTGCCGCTGGAACCTTGACTTCTGCAGCCGCCTGACTGCCTGCTTCAGCTCTTCCGCGTCGTAGTCATGCGTCTTGGCGCGGCTGGCCAGCACGGCAAGCGGCGACACATCAAATCCGTAGCTGTCAATGCCGCGCTCCTTGCACGCAAGGTTTGTCGTGCCCACGCCGCAGAAGGGGTCCAAGACAGAAAGACTACTCTGGCATTCACTCTTGGATCTGCCAGAGGGTAAATTTGTATCAACCTTTGCGTGCCTGTCCAGCAGCATCATGACCAGGTCCCTGCTGAAGCCCTCCTTGTAGTAGAACCAGTTGTATATGGGCAGGTTCTTGTTCGGTACGAATGTAGCCAGTTGTGATGTATTGGTAGCCATTGCGATTTCTTAAATCTTCCGAATAAAAGCATGACATGGAAACATCAGATGCAAGTTTCGTTGAACTCACGTACAAAGGCGGCCTGTTCAAGGTGCCTTACAATGTGGTTATGGAGCTTCTGACCACCGATGATGGTATGACACCTTGGATGGACTGCAACGAGTGCATTGCAAAAAGGCTGCCTGTGGAGAAGGTTCTGCTGCCTTCGGGAAGAAAGGTCACATTCAGCAAACTTGAGCTTGTGCCTTGCACTTACGACAGCGCGTGCAAATACATTCTCATGGGCGAGGAGTGCAAGGTCTGCGCATCGCATGATGCCCTAATAGTTTCGGCCATAGAGTCCGGGCAGCTTGACAAATACAGGCTGAAGAGACCGACCCATGAGCCGTCATTTAATTAGCTTCAGCAAAGCCTTCTTTATCTCGTTGGCGTCGGCCTTGCCGCGCGCCTCGCGCATGCACTGGCCGACGAGGAAGTGGATTGCCTTCCCGTCGCCGCGCCTGTAGTCATCAGCGGCTTTTCGGTTTTCGCTTATTATCTTCCTTGCAATGACTTCAATGTCAACGTCGCCCTTCTCAAGGCCTTCCTTCCTCGCAATCTGCTCGGGCGGCAGCCCCCTCTCCACCATCAGCCGCATCACCATCTCAGCATTGCGGTTCGTGAGCCTGCCTGACTCGAACATCCTGAGCAGACTCATAACCCATTCTGTCTTGAGTCCTGATTCAGCAAACGTCATGTTATTCCAGTTCAGCGTCTTCTTCAGGTAGCCTGCAATCCATGAGCCCGCGACCTTCGGGCTTGTCTTCTTCGCAACCTGCTCGAAGAGGTTCGCCAGCTCCAGCTCGGTGACGATGCTCTCGGCAATCTCCCCGTTCAGCCCGTAGGACTTCATGAATCGTGCCTTCTTCTCGTCGGGAAGCTCGGGCAGCGCCTTCCTCGCGTCAGCCAGTTGCTTCTGCGTCACCTCAATCCTGGCAAGGTCGGGCTCGAAGATGTAGCCGTAATCCTCCTCAGTCTCCTTGCCGCGCAGGCTCTCCGTTGTGCCTGAGTCAGGATTCCACATGCGTGTCTCGCGCATGACAGCTTTGCCTTCAGCCACAACACCCTTCTGCCTGACAATCTCGTGATTCAGCGCCTTCTCTATGTCCCTGCTGCCTGTGATGTTCTTCACATCCACGCGCGCGCCGCCGCCCACAGAGATGTTGGCGTCGGTCTTCATCACAGCTTTGGTCGCAGGGCTGTAGACGCCGAGATATTCAAAGATGGCTTCCAGCTTCTGCAGGTATTCGCGCGCCTGCGCAGGGCCCTCGAAGTCAGGCTCTGTCACTATCTCCAGAAGGGGGATGCCTGCGCGGTTGTAGTCCACCAGCACATGGCCCTTCCCCACCCCGCCCGTGTGCACCAGCTTCGCAGGGTCCTCCTCCATCTGAACCCTTGTTATGGCAATCCTCCTGCCCGACACTAATACTGACCCGTTTGTTGCGATGGGAGCCTCGTACTGCGTTATCTGGAAGTTCTTGCTCATGTCAGGGTAGAAATACGTCTTCCGCGAGAAGTAAGTCTCGCCGGCAACCTTGCAGTCCAACGCCAGCGCCACCTTCAGAGCGAGCTCAACCACCCGCGCGTTGGCAAGCGGCTTGCTGCCAGGCATGCCCATGCACGTCGGGCATGTCAGCGAATTGGGTTCAGGCTCATCGCTGTCAAATGCGAGCGTGGCGGGATTCCTGCATGCGCAGAACATCTTGCTCGCGCTGTTGAGCTGGATGTGCGTCTCAAGGCCTATCATAACCTTTCCGTTCATCTTTTCAGCTCCTTGTACACGATTATCTCGTCGCCATACTTCCCGTAATAGCCGACAGCCTTGGGAATCCTGCCCGCAACCCTGAAGCCGAGCGATTTGTGCAGCTTCTCCGACGGCTTGTTCCATTCGTAGTATGAGCTCTGGACAAGCCTGATGCCGCTCTTCCTCGCTTCCTTTGCCATGGCATTGAACACCCTCCTGCCCAGGCCCAGCGACCTGTACTCCCTTGCAACCCCTATGGCGAACTTGCCGACATGCCTCTTTGCGTCAAGGGTCTTCCTGTCTATGCTGGCGCTGCCGACGACCCTGCCGTCAACCTCCATACAGACATGGACGCTGTTGCCCTTCTTCAGCGACCTTATCCTCTTCTTCAGCCAGCCGACCTCCTCCTTCCTTGACACCTTCTTCTGCCTGGCTATGTAGGCGCGCTCCCCGACAAGGGTGTTTATATATCTGAGCAAATCACCAACGTCAGACATCCTCGGATACCTGAAGACAACATGATGGACCTCGCCTTTCTTGTCCGTGACGTCAAACTCCTCAATTATCTGGCCGGGTTTCCTTGACTTCGCCTTCATCCAATCAACCTCAGCCCGTTCTTCAGTATGTCCTTTACCAGCGGGTCCTTATGGCTTTTGTGGAAACTCTGCTTGTCAAAAAAATGCAGCTCAATGTTTTTGCCGTATCTGGCTTCGAGCTTCCTCACAACCTTCTTGAGAGCCGCCTTGTCTGTGGTTTTTGTGCACAGCACTGCAATGTCAACGTCTGATTTTTTGCTGTAAACAAGCTTGGAATATGAGCCAAAGAGATAGAGTTCGATGCCCCGTTCCAGAGAAGCCGCGCCCATGAAGTCGGTAAGCAAGAAATAAACATCAAGGGGCAGGCTTTTCATGCTCTTGTACTGCCATGAAACGAGGGACGCCAGCTCCTTGGATTTTTCATCCTCCTGGTTCAGCGAATAGCAGTTTCCGTCCCTTTCAAGGACACCCGAAGCAAGCGCAGCCTTCAGCGCCCTGTCGAGCGGGATGTTGTTCAGCCGCGTCTTTTCCTTTATCTCTTTTCTGTTGAACCTGGAGCCCGGCGAAATCCCGAATAGCGTCATGACCTTGAAGGCATCCGCATCCATCAAAAGGCTTATCATTGCCATGTCAGTCACCCAGAAGCTTCCTTATCTTCTCCATGTACGGAATCACGACATCCCTGCTGAACTCGGACGCGCTCTCGGCGTAGTGCTTTCTCATGAAGCCCGTCCCGGTGTAATACTGGGCCTTCACGCGCTCTTTCTTGGCTTCGGCGAGGTCGTTGGCGAGGCTTATGAATTCCTGATAGCCGCGCTCTATCAGCCTCAGAATCTCCCGGTTCCTTACAAGCTCCCTGATGGCTTTTATCGTGGTGGCATGGACTTTGTATTCCACCTTGAGCCCGAACTCCTTCGCGAGAAGGAGCTTCGTTATGTCGTGCATCGCATAATAGCCGGATATTATGCTCCATCTGGGGAAGCGTCCCATGACGAACCCGCTATGCTCAAAATTCTCCAGATACGACTGCGCAAAGAAATTGACATAGCGCTGCTTCTCAAGCTCGCTTATCCTTGAAAGCCTGCCCCCCCTTATCAGAACCTCTATTTTTACCATTTTTTACCA
>VGIZ01000077.1 GCA_016867675.1 Candidatus Aenigmatarchaeota archaeon
TTCGTCGAAGAGCTGCTCCGCAAGCCCGTCCAGCTGCACCATATCAATCATCCTTTACCTGAAGTCTTATAACCCCTTGGAAAGACCATGGAAACCGCTTCATAACCAGCGTCATGGAGCGCCTTCGGGACGATGTCAAGCACTTCTATGCTGTCCGGAGATGTCTCCCTATCGCCTTTCTTGCAGCGGCTTATGTAGCGCCTGTATTTTGAACTCGTGAAGCCGTGCGTTTGGAGCCCTATGTATGGAAGGAAATAATTGGCAAGCCTCCTTGCAAGTGTCAGGCAAATCCCAGCTTCCGATACAGACTTCCTGTTCCTGAATGCGACCCCGAGAACGTAATCGCCGCAGTTCGTCCAGACAGCCTCTATTGGCGTGCCCTTCCGTGAGTCAAGGTCAATTAAATCAAGGTCTTGTTGGGATGGATAGGGTCTGTTTACACCCGGATGCGTGTGGCCTAAGTAAGCGAAACTACCAACGGAGCCTGGAATTCTGATAACGTGCTTACCACCCACGTTCGGGCCTACAATCCGTCCCTCGCCTTCCAGAACTCTGTATTCCGCCTCATTCCCTGTCGAGGCTGTTATTTCCGCAGCGCGCAGGGTCGCCTGCACAAACCTGTCGTCATCCATCAGCCTTTCCATGGCTTCCACCAGAGTATCCCCGTTGCCGGACATGTTACACCTATATGTCACTATCCATAAGTGACAATTACAAGTATCCTTGGATGGAAGGTTTATAAAGCTTATGGTGGGGCTACGCATATCGATTTTACTATATTTCATAGGCACTTTTTACTATATCAGTAGAACCTCAGGCCTTAGGCCTGAGCAGTTTGAAAGAGCGCCTCTCCATCTCGCGCCAGACCAGCCACGAAACCACCAAGCCCATGGCGGAGCCTATGGCGACGTCAGGCCAGGTGTGCACGCCTAGGGCGACCCTGCTGCAGGCTATGGCGACGGGGATTATGAAGACCGGCAGCTGCCAGCGCCTCCTCTGCACAAGCCACAGCGACGTGAAAACAGCGAATGCCACAGCCGCGTGCCCGCTGGGGAAGCTGGGGTCGTTGGCAGGGCAGTAGGGGTTGCAGGTCTCCTGTATCATGGTGCACGGGATGCATGGCCTTGCCATCGGGAAGGCGGTTTTGAGCAGGAAGGAGAGCAGCAGCACTACCGCAAGGCTGGGCACAAGCACCAGCAGGAAGCGCTTCATGGGCAGCCTGTAGCTGTACCAGCGGAACCTTATCAGGAAATACGCGAGCACAAGCACAGCCGACAAAGCCACCCACAGCTGCGGCTCGCCGATGAACGTCAGCACATACAGCGGGTTCAGGAAAAGGGACGCCATAAGACTTTATTGGCTTCGCCGTTTCTTAAGTTTGAACCCATATTCTTGGTTAAAGGCCGCTCTCACAGACAATAAAACTGAAGCTGGCTGTGTTTGGGCAGTGCCTTGCACAAAAGCACGACTTTTTACCTGCCACTTCACGCGTCCTCAAGCGCGTAGTCCTGCGAGCCCACGCCGAGCCTTTCCGCAGCCCCGACGTGCATGAGCGGCTGCTTGTGCCAGAGCTCAAGGAACAGGCCCTTGCCCGTCTTCCTGTTGACAAGGTCAACGGACGCGCGGTCAATGGCGCAGGCGTCCCTGCCCATGAGTATGCCTATGTCAGGGCACACTATGTGCAGGCCCCTGGATGAGCAATCGCAGACATTGGCTATTCTGCGCAGGACGTTCACAAAATATGCTTTTTTGAATTTTCTGAGCGCGGCAGCCGCCCCGTCGGCGAGCAGCTCGTCAAACTCGGCGACGCGCGGCTTAAGGCACTTGTTAGGGCAGTGCTGTATGCATTTGGAGCAGCCGTAGCATTTACCGCGGTTGAAGACAGGACCAACCAGCCTGCCGCCTCGGCCGGAAGCCCTGCTTCCGGCGAGCCCCGAGGCCGGTGCCTCGGCGGCTCCGCGGCCATTCTCTTCGTTGTAGGTGATGCACTTCTGCGGGCAGACCTCAAGGCATTTTTTGCAGAGGGAGCACTTACCCTTCAGTTCCGGCATCGCATTTTGGTGTATATCATTCTTGCTCTTTGACGTGAGCGCGCCCATGCCCAGGTTCTTGACCGCGCCGCCCACGCCGCAGCATGCGTGGCCCTTGAAGTGCGAAAGGACAAGCACGCCGTCAGCATCAGCCAGCGGCTTGCAGACCTGGTACGTGAGGCGCTTCCCCTTCACCTCAACGTAATCATCAGAAATAACGACAGGGCAGCCAACGCTTTCTTCAGTGAAGCCTAGCTTCGCAGCCTGCCTCAGGTAGCCTTCCACCGTGTGCCTGGGGCCTTCGTACATAGTCGGCGAGTCAAAGAGGAAAGGCTTCAGGCCAAGCTCTTTCATCAGCGTGACAACCTTCTTCACAAAATCCGGCTGCAGGTGGTTCGGGTTGTAGACCTCACCCATATGCAGCTTTATGGCGACTTTATCGCTGCTCTTGAAAATGTTTTTCAGCTCGCCATCAAGCCTTGACAGCATCTTCTTGTCGGACTCAGCAAAATAAAGCTTGTTCATACAAGCATCACATCCCAGCTTCAGCCAGCATCCCCTTCTCGTCGTCGCGCAGCAGGTGGCGGACCTTTGCTATGCGCTGCATGTTTGTCTCGGTCGTGAAGTGCGTCCTCAGCACGTCGTTCTCGGCGACATCCTTGCCTATGACGATGTCCTCCATGGAGAGCGCGACCCTGTCGCCTGCCTTGGCTTCCTGCCTGTTCATGCCTTCTGACTGGATTTCCTTTATCTCGCCTACTACCTTGTCCTCGTGAAACTTGCCGGCAGCTGCCGGCTTAGCCAGCGTCATCCTGTAGCCGGGCCTTATCACACCCTTCAGCACCTCCACGCCGAATACAGCGGGCTTGCTCTGGCGGAACACATAGCCCTTCAGCACGCGCAGCTCGCCAGGCCTTATGGTTTCGTCCAGCAACGCCTGCTCCTCGCGCTTCCTCCTGTCCTTCACCCATTTGTCGTATTCCTCCAGCAGCGAGTAGATGATGTTTGAGTGGAAGAGCGCAATCCTGTTGTCCTTCGCGAGCTGGACAACGTCGTCGGGGACTTTGATGCCGAAGGTCATTATTATCGGGTCCTTGCTGGTGCTCTTCACTGACAGGATGTCGGACTTCGTCAGCGCGCCCACATGCGCCTTCATCACAGGTATGCCCTTCTCCCTCAGCGTCTTCACCAGCGCCTCAAGCCCGCCGAGGGTGTCAGACTTCAGGAACACGCCCTCGTCGCCTGTTTCTATCTCCACCTCGTCCATCTCAGCCTCTATCTCCTTCTCAATGCCGGGAATTTTCTTCTCGTCGGAGACCGCACGCAGGGGCGCGCCTGCTGTCACGCCCCCGAAATCCTGCGCCGCTATCTTGATGCCTGCTGCCGCGCTGACCTGCTCCACGCTCTTGAAGTCCTTCTCCAGCCTGAGCTCCTTCAGCGGCTGCGGCTGGAGCAGGGCCTTGACCCTGGTGACTATTATTTTCTTTTCGCCCAGTCCGCCGATGACAAGGCTGTCGCCTCTGCTGATTTCCCCGTCGTACAGCACGACATCTATAGTGGTGCCGAGCCCCTTGTACTCCTTGACCTCAAGCACAGTGCCCTTGCCCTCACCGTGCGCTATCTCCAGATTCTTGCTGAGATATTTCTGCGCTATGCCTGCCAGCGTCATTATCAGGTCAGGGACGCCTTCTCCAGTGACCCCTGAAACAGGCACAACCGCAACCTGTTTTGTGTAATCCTCCACCCTGTCATGCCTGTCTGCGCTGAAGCCGCTCATGCCGAGCTGTCCCACGATGTTGTAGAGCCTCTTCTCAATCTCCTCGGTCGCGCGCTCGCCCTGCTTTTTTACGCTTTCCATGAAGCACTCCCCATGCT
>VGIZ01000078.1 GCA_016867675.1 Candidatus Aenigmatarchaeota archaeon
CCATTGGCAGCAGCAGCGCTCATCACCGGCGAGCTGCTGTGATGAGCGCATGTCAGCCTGAACTTGTTCTGGAACCAGCATTCCACGCTTGTGATGACGGCGCAGCCATAGCATCCGAAACGGCCAAAGGGCGAAAATGTCTTCCGCATAGTTCAAGGCAGGAGATGGGAGTGCCCGCCTGTGCAAGGCAGGTCCATGCTCTGGCATGGATGAGCCATGGCTCATGGGAGGAGAATCCTGCAAAAAAGTCTCCCTGCAAAAACGCCCGGCCGCGGAAGCTGCAGTGCCCCGTCGGTATAATCCCTGCCGGAGCACGGGCATAAGGAGGCATATCATGGGCACAACGACCTTTTACCTGAGGCATAATGATTTCGGCGCGAGGCTTGGCAGCATGACGAAGGAAGAGCTGGAGAGAATGGACAGGCTTTCGCCATACGGCAACGAGCGTGATTTTCGCGGATGGCGCGTTCCGCTCGAACTCCACAACGGGAATGTTCATGTCCTTATATTCTGGAAAGGCAGGCTGATGAGGCTGGAGGACGCGCCGAGGGAGCTGTCCGGAAAGTATTACGACAGGTACAGCGGCAAGACGCGGAAGGAATACGAATGGACGCTTCTGAAGAAGATGATGCTAGCAGATATGGACTGGCTGGACAGGGAGTTCAAGAAGGCTGCCAGGAGGAAACGCAGGGAGCAGGCAGCTCAATCATGAGAGCGGCCGGCTCAGGTTCATTGATGGCTCTTTCTCTGCAACAGCAAGCCAACTATCGGCCTTTAAACATTAGTTCCCGTGTGGGAACTCATATCCAGATTTTAGTTTCCTGTTGGGAACTAATAATGAAAGTCCAAATCATCGGCATTCTGAATACCGATAAACCCTCAAATATCAGCATTGCAAATACCGATGAACCGATTGTCTGATATACCCCGCGGCGGCGCTGCTGGACGCATGAAGAGCCGCGCTGTCCGCTGCGATTTCACGCTGACGGAGAGGAGGAAGGCGGAGGGAGCGAGGGCTTAGGCTCATGCCCGTCCCTGTTCTAAGGGATTTATACGCGGGAGGAGAATTATAATTGTATATACTAATTGGTGAAGCTATTGGCGAACCCCATCTGCACTGAATGTAATCAAGAGACTTGGGATGTTGTAAAATTCAGAGACAAAGAGATGAAAAAAGGCATTCTTTTTTCCTGCCAGACAGACGGGTGCAAATACAAAAATGTAAGAACAACCAGATACTGGTGGGAAGAGGTGGCGCCTGTTAATGAAGATGCGTTTGACAAGCATATCGAAGAGCTTAAGGAAAAGGGTGGGGGAGGAAGGGTGGAGGTTGAGCCACCAGGAAACGATTCATCTGGAGGTGGAAAATCTGCAACCAGCAAGAAGAAGGGTGATGGAATACTTAAAAAAATCGCTGGTGGCGGCAAGAAGACAACACCCCAACAGGTTCCACCTTCGGACATCCCCGGCCAGCTTCAGTTTCAGTTCCCTGAACCCGAAAGTGAAAGACACCTTGAATTCCGAACAAGCAGGCCTGATATCACATATGAGGACCAGCCAGAAAACGTAGTAATGGACATTCAGGCGATGAAGGCTGCCAGGAATGCATTATGGCCCAGAAAAGAGTGGAATAAGAAAAATAAAAAACAAAAAATCGCGGCCTATAATCGTCTGATAGACCTTATAAGGCATCGCGGAAGGTATGAAGAATCGAATGATCCTGATTTTGCGATGGTCAGCAAAGCAATAAAGGAAAATAATTTTCAACAAGGAGAGGCACTTGCCGGGGCAGAGGCCGCAAAAAGATGGCTCGGCATGTCAAAGAAGGAAAGATGTCCGTCCGGTTCTAATATACTTAATAAACTCAGGTTTTCATCAAAAAAGACAGAAGTGCAGGCGCCACCGAAGAAAAGGAAGAGGGATGATGACGATGAGGAGGAGCACAGCCTGTCGGGCCAGGTGCTGCACCTTTCGCATGACGAGAGGGGTCCGGCATACTACGCCAGGACCGGCGCGGTGCCGGCCTCGCTGCACCAGAGGAGGGTCGGCGTGCCCGGAGCGACCGTGAGCATATGGGGTCCGTTTGACATTGGCACAACACCTGTCATCGTGGACTCAAAATTTGCAGGCACAACCCACACAGATCAGTGGGGTTTTTATCATTTTCACGCCCTGGATCCGGGCAACTACATAGGCAGGGCTGAAAAGTTCGGCACTCCCTCGCAGGAGGGTCTTATCAGCGGCTACTTCTCGCAGACCAAAAAATTCAAACTCCCACGTGACAAGGTAGTGAACTACGAGATTGAGCAGAAGGGCGAGCGCGGGTTCGATGTCGGAATCGCCGGCAGAGCTAGGAGGGATGAGCTGGAAACAATAAGGCGCGCAAAGAGATTTTACTTGGCAGAAGAGGGCGCGCGCATTGAGGACCGGCTGAACACGCTGCTCGGCGGGCGCCATGGTGGCGATGCAAACCTCCGGGGAATAGCAAGCGAATTCCATCACATGCAGGCCAGAGGCGACCCCACGGCGCACGAGTATCTAAGGGATGCCCTGTTTGACGCCGAGATGAGGTTCCTCGAGGAGGGCAGCGGCGGCAGGATAAGGATAACCAACCACGGCAGGACGGTGAGCATGAGGCATAAACATGTTTCAATCGGAAGCATCTTCGGCAGGAGTGCTTACAGCGACCCGAACGCGATGACGAGCAAGCTGATAAACGCCGCCGCACTGACGGTTGCCGGGATGATTCTGGCTGCCTTTGCGGGAAGCTTCTGGCTTTTCCTGGGGTTCCTCATGCTTGGCGCGAGCGCGCTGCTGCCCGCACCCGGGGACCTCAAGAGCATAGCAAATGAGCTCAACAGGATACAGAGAGAGTTTTCAAAGGAAAGGGCGAACCTGATAACGGACGAAAACAGGCCCAGCGGGATTGCGGAGAGGGAGGCTTTTGAAAACCACGTAAGGACGCAGGTCATGCTTACAATGGCAAAGCTCCAGTCCATGGGAATGTTCCAGGCGGTCGGCACGAGTGTGATTGCGAAAGAGGTGCTGCGCATATTCGGGCTCATGGCCGTGAGCTTGGGCTTCGTGCTCAGCACCCTGCCGATGGCCAAGCCCATAGGGGTGATAGCCGCGCTGGTTTCATACTTCTCGTTCACCTTCCACAGGCAGGAGGACGTCGAGGTGCCCGAGAACATCGGTGGATGGTTCAGAAACCTCAGGACAAGGACAGGCACGAAATAATGACAGGCGTGTGATGAACATGTACGACTTTGAAAACTTCGTGAAGGCGTGGGCCAGGTCGGCATTCGGCGTATTCATAGCATTTGCTTTCTGGTGGGCGTTCGACTCGTTCTTCCTGGGCTTCATGGCGCTGGCGTTCTTCTTCTTCGTGCCGATATCAAACGTGAAGGCGGAGAACGCGGTGAACAGGATAATATTCGGCGCGCTCATGATTCTGCTGCTCTTCTGGGCGTTCGGGTTCGGCTTCAGCGACACGCTGGGCCTGGGCCTAAGCACGGGTGCGGGCGGGTTCGGCACAGGCGGGGGCATCCTCTTCGCGCTTTTCGTTGTGGCTGCAGGCTTCTACAGCTTCGGTTCCGGCAGAGCCAAAACAATAGGCGGGATAGCGGCGCTGGTTTTCTTTTTCGCGGCTGTGTTTGTTTCGCAGCCATGGAACTGGAACACGTCAGCCCTGATATTCATGGGCGTCTGGCTGATGTCGCTCATAGTCGGCATGGCTTCTGACCCGCAGACCAAGGCCGCCGTCGGTGTTTTCATAATTGCCGTCTCATTCATAATCTACACTGGCGGGACAGGAACCCAGGAGGTAGGCACAGCGTTCTTCGGCCAGTGGTGGCCGACGGTGCACAA
>VGIZ01000079.1 GCA_016867675.1 Candidatus Aenigmatarchaeota archaeon
CGAACGATTCTGTGAACTGCTCTATGCGCTCGAACTCGCGCAGGAATGTCTTGCCCTTGTCGGTCAGCTCGTAGTAGAGCCTGCCGTCGTCGGTGACCTCCACGATGAAGCCCTTCTCCAGCAGGAACTCAAGATAGCCCTTCATGCGGTTGTGCGCGAGGTTCGCGCCGTAGAGGATGTGCGTGGGCTTTATGCGCCCGCCCTTCCGCTCAACAGAACTCAGTATGTCAAACAGAATCCTCGCCTTGGACCTTCTCTTGGCAGCCATCTGCATCAACCCTTAAACTTCAAACCGCTTTTTCCCTCTGATGAATGCGGTAGGTAAATTTATGTCAATCTTCTTCTGCCCGCCCTTGTGAGCACCATGAGCAGCGAGAGCGCGCCGAGGATGAGGAACACGTGGGCCACGACGTATATGACCTTGCTGAAGCTGGCGAACAGCATCAGCAGGTGGAACAGGGCGAAGGCCGAGAACGCGCCCATGACGAAGAATGCGCCGCGCGTCCTCTTGTCAAAGTAGTTTGCCGCGCTCTTGAACGCCACATAGGCTATGAGCAGTATGGATATGAGGTGGAAGAACGGGAACGCCACGAACCAGTAGGGCAGTATGAAGAAAAGCTTGTTGCTGGACTTCGCGCTGCCAGGCAGGTACATCATTATCAGCATGACGTAGGCGACGACGGAGGCTGCGTAGTAAATCCAGTAGCCGAAGTCATAGACGTCAAACGATGGCTGGAACAGCGGGAGCTCTGTGTATTGGTTGCTGAAGTGCATGTTCATGTAGGTGTAGCCGCTGGATATGGCAAGTATCAGGAACCCTATGCTGAGTATGGTGAAGCCGTGGCAGAGGTACATGTGCGAGCGCTTGGACGAGACCGCGTAGATCTTGGACGCGTTGTAAGCCACCATGAAGCCTATGACTGCAGCAATCAGGTATACAACAGTATCAAAGCCCAGGAACGAGTAGGGCACCAGCACGCGCTCTATGGCCATGGTATTCTATTGAATGGGGTATTTTTAACCTAATAGCAAATCTCAATAATAACCGAGCTTTTACAATGAGATTTGCTAGCTAGCAGAGCACTTGTAAAGTTTTGATATTATTGTGCTCTGCTATAAACTGCACCCTTGGTTCATACTCCGCGTTCACAAACAGGATTAATAGGGCATGCCAAGATGATTGTATGAATCCTTATGGGAGGTTCTCAGATTTCATTCCCTTGCAAACCAAGGGTTTGCAAGTCATGCAAACAGGTTAATACCCACCCAACCAGTTTGCATGCCAACCCGGAATCTGATATTGGCTTTATTGTTACCCGACAATTAGCTGTTTTTCCTCCCATCAAGGTTCATATTACAAAGCCCCTCAGGAATCCGTCTCCGACCCTTCGGCTTCCTGAGGCTTCATAATCACATAAATTCCAGTAAACCAAAGACATGACATGGGCGCAAGAATGCCGGCTGTCGCGGGGATGTTCTATCCCTCCGAGCCAAGCCTGCTGGGCAGGCAAGTGGAAAGGTTCATGCTATCTGCCAAAACTAAACCCTCCTGCGTCGGGGTGGTGAGCCCCCACGCGGGTTACGGGTATTCTGGACAAACAGCCGCTTATGCCATCGGCTCCCTGAAGCCCGCGAAGACGTTCATAATCCTTGGCCCGAACCACACAGGATTCGGCAGCGAGTTCTCGCTGATGTCAGGAGGGTCGTGGAAAACCCCGCTTGGCGAGGTTGAGATTGACAAGACCATTGCCGCAGAGCTGTTCAGGCGCACGGACATAGCCGACGATGCGGCCGCGCACATGGCTGAGCACTCCATAGAGGTGCAGCTGCCGTTCCTGCAAAAGCGCTTCAGCTCCAATTCCTTTTCCTTTGTCCCCATCTGCATAATGAACATCAGCTATTCCGACGAATTCATGGACGCCTGCGTCGGCACAGGCGAAATCATTGCCGACATAGTAAAGTCCAAATCCAGTTCAGACGCAATTGGCGTAATAGCAAGCTCGGACTTCTCGCACTATGTCGCTCCTGACACGATTGAAAAAAGGGAGAAGCCCATCGTGAAGGCAATCCTTGAGCTTGACGTGCCTAAGTTCTTTGACGCGCTTTCTTCAACCAACGCGAGCGTGTGCGGCTACGGACCCATAGCTGTCCTGATGGCTGCCGCGAAGAAGCTGAAACTGAGGGCAAGGGACATACACAGCTCAGACTCGGGCGGCGGGAAAGCCGTGAGCTACAGGGCGATTGGGTTTGGATGAAGAACGCCGCGCTTCTGCGACGAGGCGTCTGCCCAACGAGAAGGCAAAAACTATTGGCATATCCTGCCGTCAGCGCATCTTCGCAAAACAAAATAAACTAAAAACAGGCTTGACAAAATCATAATCAGGGGCAAGAAACAAACCCCTTCCGTAAAAATGACTGGCTGCTTAGCCGCCGATGCGGAACATCTTGATGTAGGACGCAACATATGATTTTGATGCGCCCGTCTCCTTTGCTATCTTTCTGGTGGACAAACCATTGTTATGCAGTTCAATAATTTTGTCTCTAACATTCCTCCCGTACCTATTCCTTGACTCGTCCCATTTATAGGAACCCAGAAGCCTGTCAAGCTTGTCTTGCTGCCTCTTCAACCTGAACCCTATCTCGCTTCTGAACTTCGCTATTTCGCTTTTGCCAGTTATGAACACTTTATTGCTATTAATCCAGCAGTCAAACCCCAGCGACAATAGAAGGTCTCGTACGTCAGCCAAACCATCAGGATTGGAACTTGACGCGCTTATTCGCCTATGCCTCTTGACATCAAGCTCCACACAACCTTCGCTGTCAAAGAATCCCATTAGAAAGTGTCGTTTTACCGAGTCGCTTGAATTCATGATATCAGACGGAACTCTCCATGTCAGCGCCTTCCTTCCAGGCTCAAAATATTTCAGCAGCACTTCAACAACCCTTGACGAACTTTTGAAGCCCCAGAAACCCGGCCTGCATCCTATCGGTCTTGCAACAGACCATTGCCTACAACCTATATCGTTGGCTATACTTTTCCAACACTTTTCAGTATGATTCGCAAAATCAAAATCCTTAACAAGTAAATAAAATCTAGGCCGTTCCTGTGGGCGCTTGGTATCAACAATCCCGCCATCGCCGCACAGGACGCCTAATAAATATGCAGTATCTTCGTCAATGGGTCTGGTTTCACCCACCGATTCGAAACATGCGAGTTCCGCACTTCGGGCATACTCCCTTTGTCGCAGGCTTGCCGTTCTTCAGCTTGACCTGTTTCGCGTCCTTGATTTCCTGCTTCTTCTTGCACTTCACGCAGTAGCCGGTTACCATCTCATGACCTCCCTATAGGATTGAAAGAATTACTCAATATTTTGCGCGCTTCCTTATAAGCGGAGCGCACGGAAAGGCTTTTAAAGGATTATGGGTTTTTAACCCTGCAAGCGAATTATTCCACATGGCAAAGCTGCATTTCGCGACGTTTGAAAGGATACTGAAGGAGTCCAAGAAAGGCATCAGGGTGTCTGACCGCGCCACAGAGGAGTTCATTGTCGTGATGGACGAGCTTTCAAAGCAGATGGCGGCAGATGCAGCAGAGCTCGCGGAGCACGCCAACAGGAAAACCATCCTCGGGCAGGACGTCAGGCTCGCTTACAAGAAGATGAAAGGGTAGCGTGCAGACGTCTCTGCAGAAATGACGGCGCTTTGCATGCTTGGGAGCAAAATCCAAACAATTTGCGCATGCGCATCCGCGCAAAGATTGATGGGCTTGGGCCAAGCGAACGGGAAGGGCATACGTTTTCTGCACAGCTGC
>VGIZ01000080.1 GCA_016867675.1 Candidatus Aenigmatarchaeota archaeon
ATAGCTTTGTGTAATACGTCCCGCCTCTCCACGACCATACCGCTGCAATATGCTTGAATTCAGAGCCGGAGAGGGCGCCCAGCGAATATGTCGTTGAGTAGCTGTTGCCGTTGTTCCTTATCTCAAAGTAGAGGTCGTTCTGGTTGTTGTAGAATATGCCTATGCTGTTGGGCTGGCTAAGCTGGCCTATCTGCATCATGCCGCCCTTCACGTCGGCGGAGTTCTTCCTGAACCAGAATGTCACCGAGCCGCTTTCGGAGTTGAACAGGCTGCTGCTGTATCTGACGGACGTGCCGCCGTTGAAGCTGGCGCCGTCGCCGCTGACGCCTGAAGCGAATGACAGCGTGCCTGAGACAGAGCCGCCGTTGGCTGCAACCGAGGACGCGTCGTTCAGGCTGTCATAGAAGGGCGCGCATTCAGCGCCAAGCGCAGGGCGCGCAAAACCAATGAAAACAATGTAGGCAGCAATCAGAAAAACCATGAATCCGGGCCGTGTAAAGCCAAGCATTCGCCTCATGCTCCCATGGGAATAAGATGGAAAGAAGCAATTTAAGGGCTTCAGCAGATTCGGCTTTAGCATGTCCTTCCGTAATTCAACCCCACCGTCGCAAGGTCAAAGATATCAATCTTGCCGTCGCCTTCCGGAGTGCCGTCAGGCTTGGGTCCTGTGTTGAGGTCTGCCTTCGCATTCCACGTGGGGCCGCCTGTTGTTGAGCCGTAGGCAAGCCCCACTGTCGCAAGGTCGAAGATGTCAACAATGCGGTTGAGCGTGACGTCGCCCCTGAGCCAGACGCTGACGTTCCACATCATGTTGGTGTTTGCCGCACCGTCGCTTACATTCAGCCGCACGGTCCTGTTGCCGCATTCAGCAGCGACCGGCGAGTATAACCATGCTGTTGTCGCGGCCTTCTGCACCCCGTCAAGCAGCCACGCATATGTCAGCAGGTCCCCGTCCGGGTCGCTTGAGGTGTGGTTGAACTGCAGGGTGAAGCCTTCCCGTGTCTTCAGCGTGGTGTTGGCTGGCGCGAACCAGCTCACCGAAGGCGCGCTGTTGAGTATGGTGACGTTTTTGCTGACCGACGGCCCATTGGCTGTGCCGTCGTTTGGGGTCACACTGCAGTTCCAGGTCTGGCCTTTGGTCAGGTTGCCTGATGTCACTGTGTTTATTGTGATTGCCTGCAGCACGCTGTTCCTGTACCATGCATATGAATATGTAATAACATCGCCATCCACGTCAGTGCTGGCGTTGGTTATGTTGCAGAGCAGGTTGTCCGCTTTCTTTGGCAGGCTCGGGACAATGGCAACAACCGGAGCTGTTGGCGCTGTGTTCTGTATCGTCACGTTGGCTGATGTGTTTGTTGCGCCGAAGCTGACGCCGTCCTTCGGCCTGACGGTGAAGTACCACCTCTGCCCCTTGGCTATGGCGGCTGACGGCACTGTATTAAGGTCATTGAAGGCTGCCTGGAGGACGCCCTCCTTGTACCAGCGTATCTGCGTGCCGCTTTCCGGGTCACCATCAGGGTCAGAGTAGGTGTATGAGCCTGTCAGTGTGCTGGTTTTTGTCGGGCTTGCCGGGCTTATCTGCGGGTTTGATGCGGATGGCGGGCGGTTGACCTTCACTGTTCCGTTGGTTGTGGTAAGAGTTATTGAGGCCAGATTCGGGTCAACAAGCACGGTATTGGCCAGTCCGACATTGCTGGTGCCGGATGCGACGGCATTGAAGCTTATGGTCATGAGGCCGCCGCTGCCTGTGACGCCTGTAGTCACGCCGAACCTCGTGTTGGCGTAGCTTATCCTGCCGTTGGCGTAGTCGTTGGTTATGACGGGGTATGTGCTGGCGCCGTCCTTCCTGAGGAAGTCGCCTTCCGCCGCGCCGGTGGCATTCAGCCTTGTCTTGTCGTAGTAAACGTCCAGCTGCGCTGCGTATACGCTCTGGTCGGTGGTGATGTTAATGGTCACAACGGCATTTGAGCCCAGTCCAACGTTTGTGTTTGCTGGGTTCACATAAACCGTCGTGGCTGCCTGTGCTGTAGCGGCTTGCGACAATATGAAAACCGAAGCCAACAGGCCCAATACCCAACCCTTCATGCCCATAACTTGTATGTAAGTTTTTTAAGCGCATTCCTTAGCCGCAGGCATTTAAGCCAGCGCCCTTGTTTTAAGCTTAATGTGATTTACCTTCGTTATTGGTCAGTAAATCACAGCGCTTAAAATGGCTTAGCTTACCCATTTTAAGCTTAAATACCTTATCGGCTTATACAATAACAGAAATGTTTATTTGAGGTGCAAAACATGGCTGAAGAGAGGGTGAAGGCAAAGAGGCTTATAGGAAAGGTGCTGATTTCTGAGGAGACAGGCAAGAAGTTCGGCGTCATCGGCGACATTGACTTCGTGACAGACTCGGGCGAACTCATAAATCTCGTGATTGTTGAGCCCACCACGCACACCAACACGCTTAACCTGCAGCAGGACGAGCGCGGCAGGATGCTGGTTCCGTTCTCGGCTGTCCGCTCGGTCGGAGACTTTGTCATCGTTGCGGAAAAGGACATTGTCTGATTTTTTCAGAACTTCAGTCAGTGCCTGTTAAATCTGAATACAAACCTGCGCTTCTTCTCCTGCCTGCGCAGCAGCAGGTACGCTACCATGCCCGCTGCTATGACAAGGAACTCGTAAAAGTAGACAACGGGCTCGAACTGGAGCAGGAGGAATACCGAAGCGATGACACCGAGCACCGCGGTCACAGGCAGCCTGCCTATGTTCAGCGGCGCCCTGAATTCCGGCCGCCCCTCATCACCGAAGCGCAGGGCAATCAGCGCCGCATTCACGAACAGGAACCCTATGAATATGCCTATGTTGGTCATGCTGGCGAGCATGGTTATGTCGCCCATGTAGACGAACAGCATGGAAAGTATCATTATCATGAACACGGCGATGAACGGCGTGCCCCTCTTGGGGTGTATGCAGGATAACACCTCAGGCAGCGCCCGCCTCCTGGACATGCCGTAGATCATCCTTGAGCCTGCAATCAGTATTATCAGCACAGTGGAGAACGTGGCGAACAGCGCAAGCAGGGAGATGACGGAGCCGAGCGCTGGCCCGCCCGCCCTCAGCACGACATCGGCAAGCGGCGCCTTGCTTGCCGCAAGCTCATTCCATGGCATCACGCTCACCGCGGATATCGCGACTATGATGTACAGCACGGTTGATATTGCGAGCGAATACAGCAGCGCCTTGGGTATGGTCTTCCTCGCATTCTTTGTCTCCTCCGAAACCTTCGGCAGGGTGTCAAAGCCTATGTATGCGAAGAATATCAGCGCCGCGGCAGCAGCGATGCCGCCGAAGTCGTGCGCCACCCCGCCAGCAGGCGTGGAGAAATAGTCCGCCGAGCCGAGGTAAGGAACCGCCGCGAATATGACTATGACAAGTGCCACAACCTCCAGCAACGCGAACACGACATTGAGCTTTGCGCTTTCCTTGATGCCGCAGAAGTTCACTATGGAGAGCAGCAGCAGGAGCACAGCCGCCACAGCCGGTATGGGCGTGCCGAACAGCTCAAAAAAATAACCCGCAAACCCGATGGCGACGGTGGAAGCGGAGAACGCGGCTGCAAGTATGAGCACCCAGCCGATGATGAACGATAGCGCGCTGAGCCTGAACGCCTTCCTTGTATAAATATATTCCGCGGACTCGTCGGGGTAGCGGCTGCTCAGCTCGCAGTAGCTGAGCCCTGTGAACGCAGCCATGGCAGCTGCGATGATGAAGGAGAGCCAGACGCTGTTGCCC
>VGIZ01000081.1 GCA_016867675.1 Candidatus Aenigmatarchaeota archaeon
CTGAAGGCATACGTCAAGGACAGCCCCTCAGCCGCCGCGGAACTGGAGAATGTCCAGCGCATCAAGGGCGATGACATCCTGAAGTGGCTCATCAGCCAGTTCGCCAAGGGAGCCAATCCCGCGGGTTGCCTGTCCGCCAGATTGGCGTATCACAGGCAGCGCTTCGGCGAGATCATCGAAAATGGTACCCGCCTCGTCAAGGGTCTAGGCAGCAAGGCCAAGAAGGGACTGGGTCGCCGCATCGCCGAACTCGAGGCCAAGTTGCCCGAGCACCAGCGGAGCCTGACCGAGATTCCCGTTGTTAGGCTGTCCATTGACGCCGTCCGCAAGCTCATGGTCGCGGCCACCATGAGCGACGGGGGCGGAAGGGACGGGCTGATCAACAACCTCCTCACCTCCCTCAGCAACCTGCCCAAGGACGTGGAGTTCTCACCGGAGCAGACGGCCAAGGTTGAGAAACTCCGGCAGGAGGCCATCATCCTCAGGACCCAGGTGGGCAACAAGGACGTCACCGACAGCGCCTTCGCCAGCATGGCGACCTCGCTGAACATGCGGCTAGAGGGCGTCATCATGGACGCCAGGCGGGCTGCTGAAGACAAGAAGAAGTAACCATCGCAACCGGAAGAGAGGTGAACAAGATGGCCAGCGAAGCCGATGAGGCGGCTGCGATTCGCAAGCACTTGCGTCATAAAATACGCAGGGCACGCGACCTTATCAGGGGCGACTTCACGCACAGCGGAAAGTCCATCGCGCTTGGACAAGAGATGTTAGATGAGGTGAGACGCCTGCTGAGAATGAATGACCACGACTTGGTGGCCTACTGGAACAAGAAACACCCGAAACCAGCGGGAGGGAGGTGAACTTGCGCTGGCGAAAAGGAACTTGAAACGGAGCCAACCGCCCCGATAGCACGAAAGTGCAGCGGTTTTGCTTTGTCAACTTGTAGGGCTATATGGCATGGCGGCGCTGATTTGATTTGTCTAGCGGCCCTAGCGGCATGGTCCCTCCGTTAAGTTCATAAGCGCACGGAGCCAAGCTGCTTTTATGCGTTTCTGGGAAAGACCGAAGAAAGAGATGGTTGTAGACATCGAAAACGATGAAGCGGGCGAGCCTTTCATCAGGATGCGCACGAGGCTCTTCATACACAAGGGGAAGATAACGAACTATGTGGTTCAACTGGAGCATCTGGTTGGCGAGGATTGGAAGCAGGTCATCAGGTTCAACTGCTACCACGGCATTGTCCACAAGGACATTTATAACATGGATGGGCGGCAGGTAAGAAAGGTTGACATGGGAAGTTTTTCTGACCTGAAAGATGCCGTTGACTTTGCAACAAATGATATAAGGGGCAGATACAAAGAATATATAAGGAGATTCTATAAGGAGATTCAGGGAAGGCGTTTGACATGAGGGAAATGAGTGACGAGCGAATCAGGGACGAAATGATAAGGGTATTCGAGCTGATAAAGGAACTTGATGGCAATCCCGATATGCTCAGGAAGCTCCCGAAGCACTCAAAGCTGGTTTACAAAGGCAAGAAAAGGATGTTCATCTCAACAGACAAGGATGCCAAGGTAGTTTTGCTCTAATCTCAGCTTTTCTAGCGGCCCTAGCGGCATGGTCCCTCCCAAGGGCTTTTAAATAACTTGGTTCCAACAGATGTCTGTTGAGGGTTGGTTGGAGATGGCGAGGAACAGCGAAGAAAAGGAAGAGGTTGCGGCTGAGGAAACTTCTGAAGATGCTGAAGCCAGCGAAGAGAAGCCGAAGCTGGAGGGCAGGCGCGACGCCATGGCTGAGATTGCGGAGCTGTCAGGCATAGGCGACAAGACGCTGGAGAAGATACGCGAGAGCGGCATCACGGACATGATGGCGCTTGCTGCCTGCAGCCCGAAGGAATTGATGGAGGCCAGCGGCATAGGCGACGAGACAGCGCTCAAGATAATCAACTACGCCAGGCAGAAGATGAACGTCGGGTTCGAATCGGCGACCGAGGTTTTCAAGCGGAGGCAGGCCATCGGAAGGATAAGCACAGGCAGCAGGTCATTTGACGAGCTGCTGGGCGGCGGCGGGCTTGAGACGCAGGCGATAACGGAATGCTACGGAAGTTTTGGATCGGGAAAAAGCCAGCTTGCGCACCAGCTGGCTGTCAACGTGCAGCTACCCAAGGAGCAGGGCGGGCTTGGAGGCAAGGCTATTTTCATTGACACGGAACAGACCTTTAGGCCCAGCCGATTGGTTGACATGGCAAAGGCAAAGGGGCTCGATCCCGAAGATGTGATGAAGAACGTCTATATGGCCAGAGCGTACAACAGCGATCATCAAATCGTCCTCGTGGAGAAGGCAGAGGACATCATCAGGAAGGAGAACATCAAGCTGATCGTGATTGACTCGCTGACCGCGTCATTCAGGAGCGATTATACCGGGCGCGGCGAATTGGCGAGCAGGCAGCAGAAGCTGAACAGGCACATGCACAAGCTCCAGAGGCTTGCCGACGTCTACAACCTCGCGGTCTATGTCACGAACCAGGTCATGGCAAGGCCTGACGTCATGTTCGGCGACCCGACCGCGCCCATCGGCGGCCACATCGTCGGCCACCAGGCCACATACCGCGTCTACCTGCGCAAGTCCAAGGAGGACAAGCGCATCGCGAAGCTCATTGACTCCCCATGCCTGCCCGAGGCCGAGACCATCTTCCGCGTCACGAAGGACGGCATCATTGACGCCGAGGAGAAGTAGTTGGTTATCATGCCAAAATGGGAAACTCATTTTGCTTTGAGCATACAAAGAACGGGAAGGCCATACAAAGAATTACATATATGGATAGACAACAACAAAAATGAACGCGGTGTGGATCACAGAGCCGAGAATCATGCATACACTACGGCGGTAAAAGATTTTGTTTTTAAGAAATTTGGGGGAGCGGAAGCTGTGAGTGAATGGTTATTCCATGTTGCACTAGACCATCTTGATACTCTGATGATGAATGAGTGGAATTTCACCAGTCCGGCCAAGCAAACAAATCTGCTGCATTTCGGGTTCAAGAAAAATGGCTACATATTTTTTGCCGAAGAAGAGGTAACGGAAGAACAAATGGAGAAAGAAGATTTTGCGTGGGAAGAAGTTGAGAAATAGGGGCGGGCAACCGAAGTTGCAGACCCGATTATGCTGCAAAGCCGAAACTTACTGCAGCTCCTCCAGGCAGCCCTTACAATATTATTGATTTTTTTGCGATATTTAAGCTTTGTTCGTCTCAGAGGGTCATTGACACCGATGATAGGCGGATTTTACGAGAACCGCATAATCCCAGCCCCTGCGCACCGCAACTTCAAACCCAGCAGACCCTATCTGCCGGTGGAATGCCGCAAGTCTGTCTTCATCGAAGAACTCGCAGCCAAGCAGGTAGATGCCGTCCGGCCTTAGCACCCTGAAAGCCTCTGCAAGAATGTCCGGCGCGCAGTTCTCGTTGTCATACTGGTATATCCTCCAGCTGAACAGGTAGGGAATGGAACAATCTGCAAACGGCAGGCTCCTCAGGTCAGCGTTCACGAAGGTTGCGCTTGGGTGTCTCCGCTTCGCTTCCTTCATGTATTCGCTTCTGATGTCAACTCCGACTGCCGCGACATGTGGATACCTTGATTTTACTTCTCCGACAACGTCGCCGGTGCCGCACCCCAGCTCCACGAACATGCCGCTGTCAAGAACCCTCTGCATGCCAAGCCGCTCA
>VGIZ01000082.1 GCA_016867675.1 Candidatus Aenigmatarchaeota archaeon
TGGGTGACATACAAGCCCGAGGAGATAGAGGCTGTGATAGCCAAGCTGGCCAAGCAGGGCATGGGCTCTGCGCGGATAGGCCTTGTGCTCCGCGACCAGTACGGCATACCGAGCGCGAGGATGTTCACGAACGCGAAGATAGCGAAGATAATGAAGGAGAAGGGCTTGTATCCGAAGGAGCTGCCCGAGGACATGTTCAACCTTGTCAGGCGGGCTGTCAACCTGCACAACCACCTGCAAAAGAATAAACACGACTATACGTCTTTGCGCGGCTACGAGATAACAGAGTCCAAAATCCGCCGCCTCGCCAAGTATTACAAGGCGCGCGGCATCCTGCCGCTGGACTGGCGCTGGGACATCGAGAAGGCGAAGCTGCTTGTCAAGTAAGCTGTTTTTAATCTTTAAGACAATGTTAGCTTATGCTATCCATCAGGTCAGCCAAGCTTCAGGATATCAGGCAAATCCAGAAGGTGGAGAAGGAATACTACGAAGGATTCAGCTGCCCGGAAGAGACGCTGAGCAACTGGATAATGGGCCTTTCGGAGAACTTCCTCGTAGCCGAGGAGGGAGGCAGGATTGTCGGCTTCATCTTCTTCGAATGCGTCAATGAGGCTGCGGCGCTGCCGTTCGTGCACAAGCTGGAGCACGACCCCGAGGGCAAGTTCGTCTACGTCTCTGAAGTAGGCGTCCTCGACGAGTTCCGCGGCTCGGACGTGCTGCAGAGGCTTTTCGACAGGATGGTCCAGCCTGCCGAGGCAAGGGGCCGCTCGGCCGTGGTCTGGGTGACGGGCGAGAAGGGCAAGCACGACAGGACAGAGAAGATGCTCCTGCTGGCCAACGGGTTCAAGAAGAGGGAAAACGTCAAGCACTGGGAGGCCTTTCCCGGCTTCTTCGTCGACGACCACTGGATTTGGGTGAAGGGGATTTGACGGACGTTCCTTGAGTTCATAATCCATCAAGCATTGCCGCAAATCGCTTCCTGTACGTGTCAATCGTGCCTGCATTAAGCTTCGATATGAAATCCAGCATCATTCTGTTGAAGTCCTCGGCGGCCTTGATAGTATCCTCCACTTCGCTGCCCGCCAGAACGAAGTCCACGTAATATTGCTTGTCCACCCTTTCGCTCTTGGCTTTGAGTATGCCTGAGTTGTCGAGCCCGAACACCTCTTTCAACAGCGATATCGAAACGGCGTGATTCTCGCATTTTATGCCGGTGCGGAACAGCAAAGACGTGAGCATGTGATACATGCTGTAATAGGCGAGATATACAGCCTCCTCAAGCCGCCCGTTCTCGAGGAGTATCTTGGCTGATATGAGGTTGCTTTCAGACTTGGCTATATAGGCGAGCTTTATCTCCTCGCTGGGCTCCACGGACGCAAGCTTCCCCTGCCTCTTGAGCTTAGCCAAGAAGGCCGCTTCTTTCATAGAATTCCTCGATGCCCTTGATTATCACATGGTTCTTTTCCATCTCCCTTATCAGGAGGTTATTCTTGTCGTAGCTCCCCACCTTTACGTTTAATCTGGAATCCAACCTTCCAAGTTCTTGCTTCAGCCTGGCGTCTTTGGCATCGACAAAGAGATCGATGTCACTGTCCGGCCTTGCCAGCGATTTCGCGTATGAGCCGAAAATCACGGCCATTTTTATCCTTCTGTCCGCCCGCAGCCCGTCTACCACCGGACGGATGGCGGGATATCTGGAAACCATCATGAGAAGCTTGTAGCTTTCGCACATGAGCGCGTAAACCCTTGCCTCGGTCGTGTTCTTCAGGAAATACGCCGTGTTCCTGCCGCTCTTCCTGTAGTCCACGGCGTTCTCCCTGAGAAGCCTTTTGACAACCCTGTACACCATCATGTGGTTGGTTGAAAGCCTCTGCGCCAGCCCACGCACATGGCAGGGGCCCCGCAGGAGCTCCGCCACCACTTCCATGCTGTAATCTTTTTGTTCCATATGTAACATTAGCGTTACATATTTAAATATGCCTTCTGGATACGCCGCCCTGCCGCCGGTCAAAAAAGTGAATATAACCCAGCGTTACCGAGCCGGAGCAAGGTCACACTGGGGACTTGATGATAGGTATTTTCCATCAGGCTGCTTAAATAACTCTTACACCATTTGTTAGAAAATGTATTTGCTGTTTCTCCTCTTGCCTTCATGT
Source organism: Candidatus Aenigmatarchaeota archaeon (assembly GCA_016867675.1). Lineage (GTDB taxonomy): Archaea > Aenigmatarchaeota > Aenigmatarchaeia > QMZP01 > QMZP01 > VGIZ01. The sequence goes on from VGIZ01000082.1 coordinate 2,157, forward strand.
TTTGCAAAGCCCTTCGCAACAAGGCCGTTAAGTATTCTTATTGCGGTCGGCCGGCTCAATTTATATATGGCCATCACATCGCTTGTGGATATGCTGCCCTTTTCCCTGCCGTAAAAAAGAATTGTATCTTCAAGTGTATCCGGGCCCCGCTCCTCAAACCTCATGGTTATGTGGAATATGCTGGATAGTATGGTAATTTCTGGCTCGCCAAGGCCGACACGTTTCATCTCCTTTTTCATTATGGGTATGCCTTGGCCGGCCGCTTCTGCCTGATGAACCGGCCTCAAAAAATTATATATTCCCTGATTGCGGTGGAGCGGTATGCCTTGATGCAGGATTTTCTCCATCTCCAGTTTGTCCGGCGCCCCCGGGTTCTGGAACTCTATCCTGTCATCAAATATGCGAATCAGCGACTCCTGTGAATCATTGTAATCACGGTGGACAACCATATTCACGACAGCCTCTCTCAGCGCCCTCTCCGGAATCACAGGTTCCTCAATCCTGTTCGCACCCTCATGCCGCTCCCTGACAGGCAAATTAAGCTTTACGAAGTTCATGCAACTCATTATCATCTTTCTGGCAGGATATTCAGCAAGGAATGCTGCGACCCTGTCAACCGGCTTCGTGCCCTTGAAACGAACCATCTGGATTTTGCATTGGGGTATGAAATCAGAGGGCTTCTTTGAAAGGACTATGGTTCCAAGGTTCGTCAGATGTTTCCTGTCCTCTGATAGCGCCTTGTTGGAAATGAGAAACGCATCGGCTGTTTTCTGGTCTACTGGATTCCTTGCGTTTGCCTTCTGCAGGTAGAATTCCAGCTCCTCACCGTCAATCTGTTCAACGCCTGCTGTGCTGGGCATCCTTTCCCAGCAGACAACACCATATGCCGATAGTTTGCGCATGACTTCCTGTGTGGTCATTTTTTTGGCCGAATCCTGAACCCTGTGATATGGCGTTCCATTATACTCGCAGATGGCCCCTCCCAAGGAAGGTATTTTGTAAACGGCAACACTCTTGTTTTCTATCTCTATGAACTGCGGGTCGTTGAGTGATGGTATAGGTTGGCAGTTGCGCAGAACCTCGCCGACCGCAGTAATTAAGCTCTGCTTATCGCCGATATCGCTTGCGCGTCTGTTGTCATCTATCCCTATTATCAACCAACCTCCGTCCGATGTTGCAAAAGCGGCTATTTTCTTACCAATTGTATCCCTATTCTCTATACCTTGAACCCAATCTATGCTGTAACCTTCCGGCTTCTCGTTTTTCAATATGGATTCTACCACATTTCTTGCATCCTGAATGTCCATGGCTAATTATAAACAATTGTATTTATATACTTTACTTTTTTACATTTCCTCTCAATTATAAACAATTGTATTTATTATCTTTACATTTTTACATTTGGGCGCAATCCGCTTACGCGAACACCTTCAGCGTCCCTTTGGCAATCGCCGCGAGCACGCGGCGGCCGACCTCGGACTTCTTGCGCACGCGCAGCGAGCCCTTCTTGCCCACGTGC
>VGIZ01000083.1 GCA_016867675.1 Candidatus Aenigmatarchaeota archaeon
TTGGAGCGGCACGGCCTAAGCAACCCTCGCCTTCTTGCCCAGCGCCTCGCCAGGCAGCCCTTTCGCGAATCTCGCCCTGAGAACGCCCCTGCTGCCGTGGGGGTGCGTGATTCTGCCGTAAATGAGCCTTCCTGACGGCGTCTTCCAGACCACCCTCCTGCCTATGTAGGCGCTGGCCTTGGTCCTGCTGTCCGCAGCCTCAACCTCAATAAGCATCTGGTTCATGCGCCTCGTCTTTCGTCCGCCCCTGTAATTGAGGATTATGGCAACCCTTGAGTCCGCTGCAGGCGCACCTGCCTCGGGCTTCACCGCCTCAGCCTTCGCAGGCTTTGGCTGCCCTTTCCCTGCCTTTGGCGCAGCCTTCCTTGCCTTGTTCGCCTTGGTCCCTTCTTCGGCCATGAGCATCACTGAAATCGTTATTTCTATTAAACAGCCCTTATATAAATATGGTAGGTCGGAGAATGAAGGGCCACGCCAGGCACATAGAGCACGTCCTTTCAGGCAGGAAAGCCGCGCACAGGGAGGCGTTTGACGATGCCGTTCAGGCCATAGGCAACATCCCCATGGTGGAGATAAGGAAGCTCAACCCTACGAAGGCGCGGATTTTCGCGAAGCTGGAGTTCATGAACCCCAGCGGCAGCATCAAGGACAGGATGGTCGCGCACATGCTGGACAGGGCAGAGGAAAGGGGCGACATCAAACCGAGCCGCCTCCGCGGCAAGCCAACAGCAGCGCATATCGTTGAAGCCACCAGCGGGAACACAGGAATCTCCTTCGCGATGATGTGCGCGGCGCGCGGATACAAGTTCACCGCAGTGATGCCTGACAGCATGACAGGCGAACGCATAGCCATGATGAAGGCTTTTGGCGCTAAGGTCATCCTGACACCTGCGAAGCAGGACATGGCAGGCGCGTGCAGGAAGGCCATGCAGATAAGCGCGAAGACAGGCGCATGGCACGCGAACCAGTTCGCCAACCGCGACAACACCGAGGTGCACAAGCTGACAACAGGCAGGGAAATCATCAGCCAGATGCACGGAAACATCGATGCATTCGTGGCAGGGGTGGGCACAGGCGGCACGCTGATGGGCATGGCAGAGGCCCTGAAGGAGAGGGGAATAAAGGCAAGGATAGTCGCTGTTGAGCCCGCCGAGTCAGCTGTCCTTTCCGGGGGCAAAGCCGGAATACACAACATCCAGGGCATCGGCGAGGGCTTTGTGCCGAAGCTCATTGACATGAAACTCATAGACGATGTTGTCAGGGTCAAAACCAGGGATGCGGAAGCCATGGCAGTCAGGCTTGCGTGCGAGGAAGGATTGCTCGTCGGAATCTCTTCGGGGGCAAACGTACTCGCCGCCATTCAGGTCGCAAGGAAGATGGGCAGGGGCAGGAGGATTGTCACGGTGCTGCCCGACAGGGGCGAGAGGTATCTGAGCACGGGAGTTTTCGGGTAGAGTGGGTTATTTATACCTAAAATGGTATAATATTATACCATAATTGGTATAATAAACCTTGGATGGCAATATGAAGAAAACCAACTTACTAAAAAGGAGCAACGTGGGAATACTGGATATGTTCAGGAAGGACATATTCCTGAGCAAGCCAATCATGCAGATAGCTGCGTTGCTCAGGAAGCCGTACCCGAAGGTATATTCTTCAATGCGCGAGCTGGTTGCGGCAGGAATAATAGCGATAAATAAGGTAGGCATGTCGAATCTTTGCAGGCTGGAAATGTCACAGGAAGCGATATCAATACTGTCATTCCTTGATGAGCAGGAAGCATTGCAAAGAAAAATACCCAACATCAACAAAATCCTCAGTTTCAAAGAATTCTTGGACGACATCATCATCGTAACAGGGAGCTACGCTAAAGGCAAACAGACTAAAGGCTCTGACATAGACATTGTCGTAATCATGAAAGGAAATCCTGCAAGCAAGCAAAGGCTGCTGGAAAATCTGACTTCGCTGATGACACCGCGGATGCATGTTGTTGCCATAAGCTACAACGATTTTATCGGCATGCTCGCAGGCAAAGAGGACAATTACGGCAAGGAGATATTCAAGAACAGGCTTATCTTCAGGAACGCGAAAAGGTATTATGAACTCATAAAAGAGGCGATTGATAATGGATTCCGTGGCTAGGCTTTACCTGAAGAGAGCTGAGGATGAATTCCTCATGGCTGGCAATGACATGAGGATATCAACAGAAATAGGAATCAAGGATATGCTGGGCGTTCCACGCGAGAAGACATTCTTCTCCTCGGTGATAACGCACGCATACTATGCAATTTTCTACTGCGCCAAGGCATATCTCCTGTCAAAAGGCATCAGAACCAGACCGCCCGAGGAGCATAGGAAGACGTATGAGGCCTTCGTCAGCTTCGTGGAAGGGGGTGTGCTGGACAGTGAACTGCTGTCGATATATGAGGATGCCATGCTCAAGGCGGAAACTCTGCTGGAGATATTCTTCGAGGAGAAGCGGAAGCGCGGCCGCTTCACATATAATATAAAATCAGAAGCCAATCTGCCATATGCCAGAGAGTCTATCAGCAATGCAAAGAAGTTTGTATCCTCGATGAAAAGCATAATGGAAAAGGGTGACAACCCATGGCAATAAAATTCCACAACACGGCGAGCAGGAAGAAGGAGGCTTTCAAGCCGATTCAGGAGAGTGAAGTCCGCATCTATACGTGTGGCCCAACGGTGTATTCATTCGCCCACATAGGAAACATGAGGTCTTATGTCTTCGCTGACATCCTGCACAGGTTCCTGAAATGGAAGGGCTTCAGGCTGAACCATGTGATGAACATCACCGACGTGGATGACAAGACCATCAGGGACTCGCGCAGGGAAGGCGCAAGCCTGAAGGAATTCACCGAGCGCTACACGAAGGCGTTCTTTGAAGACTTGGGCACCCTCAACATAGAGCGCGTGGAGCATTACCCCCGCGCCACAGAGCACATCGCAGAGATTGTCAGGCTGGTTGAGGCCCTGCTGAGCAAAGGCTACGCATACAAGGGCGACGACGCCATCTACTTCAGCATAGCCAAGTTCAAAGATTATGGCAGGATGGCGCACCTGGACATGAAGGGGCTCAAGGCAGGCGCGCGCGTGTCGCATGACGAGTATGACAAGGAGCATGTGAGCGACTTCGCGCTCTGGAAGTTCTGGGATGAGCAGGACGGCGACGTGTTCTGGGACACGCCCGTCGGCAAGGGCAGGCCTGGCTGGCACATAGAATGCAGCGCGATGAGCATGAAATATCTTGGACATTCGCTGGACATACACACGGGCGGCGTAGACCTCATATTCCCGCACCACCAGAACGAGATAGCGCAGAGCGAGACTGCCACAGGCAAGAAGTTCGTCCGCTACTGGATGCACAACGAGCATCTTCTTGTCAATGGCAAAAAGATGGCCAAGAGCGCAGGAAACTTTTACACCCTGCGCGACCTCATCAAAAAAGGAAACAAACCAGATGCAATACGCTACCTGCTGCTGGCTTCGCATTACAGGCAGAAGCTCAACCTTACGGACGAGGGGCTGAAGGCAGCGGCGCAGGCTGTTGAGAGGCTGGCTGACTTCACCTCAAGGGCAAGGAAAGGGAAGGACGGAAAGGGCATGGACGCGCTGGTGAAGAAGGCAGGGTCAGCCTTTGAGGCAGCG
>VGIZ01000084.1 GCA_016867675.1 Candidatus Aenigmatarchaeota archaeon
CCAGAATTGCATCTTTTGCCGCCTGGAAAACATTCTCCTTGTCAAGGCCACCGAAATACGCAGGGTGGAAGACCACGGGCCCGCCTCCCATGTGATGCAGCCTCTCCGCGCTGTCAAGGATGCGCTTCCTGCTCTCCTCACGTTTCTTCGCCTCCTTGGACGCGAGGTTGATGAAGTATGGCGCGTGCACGCTGAGCGGCACGCCGCAGCGCTTCGCCTCTGCGCCGATTTGCTTTGCAAGTCCGATGCCCATTGAAACGCCGCGCACGAACTCAACCTCCAAGGTCTGGAGGCCAAGCTCCTTCAGCCGCGTAACTCCTTCAATAGTTGATTCCGCGTAGCCGCCCGAGCCCGCGGGGCCGAGGAGTATATTTGCCATACTATTAGTAGTTGTTGCCCATAATTATAACCTATGAAATCGCTAGCTATGCTAGCGAGATATGCAGAATAGGTGAATGTTGCATGAAACCGGTGAGACTGCTCGTCATAGGCGACCCCCACGGCTCGCAGAAGCTGCTGAAGCTGGACACGCGGGGCTACGACGCCGCCATAATCACGGGCGACTTCGGCAGGTCGGACATCATGCGCGGGCTGGCATGGGGAAAGAAGAGGGCAAGCAAGGCCGCTGTCAGCGGCTCTTACAAGGAATATGTGGAGACCGCAGTCCCTGTCCTCAGGCACATATCAGAAAGGCTGCCGGTATTCTGCGTGCAGGGCAACGCCGAGGTTTCGGACGATGACATAAAGGTCATCAACAAAACGCTGAAAACCAGGATACCGCTGCTCGAACCTGAGCTTGCAAGGATGAGGAATCTCATCATCCTGAACCACGCGGTCGCGAAGTTCAAAGGCATAAGGATAGCCGGCATCGGGCACTTCCTTGAGATGCGCTGGGTGAAGGAGTTCTCGGACATCAGGCTTGACAAGATGCTGCTGGCGGCGATTGAGGAGGAGATAGCCCGCATCTTCTTCGCAAACGTGGGCAGGGTTGACGTCATGGTGTCCCACCAGCCGCCCTACGGAATACTGGACAAGGTCAATCATAGGGGCGCGCCCAAGGGCTGGAAGGGCAGGCACGCGGGCAGCATGCTGCTTCTTGAGTACATCAGGAAATACCATCCGCACTATGTCATCTGCGGCCATATACACGAGGGTAAAGGTATCAAGAGGGTTGGAAAGACCACAGTAATCAATGCCGGATGCTGCGGGGACTGGCGGAAATTGTCTGTTTCTAGGTAGGCTGGCTGTTCTGCTGGATGCGCTGATTGTTCTGCTGCACCGGCTGGACGGGCGCCGGCTGCGGAGCAGCTTGCGCATTGCCGTTGCCAGGCAGCTCATGCACGCATACATCGTCAAGGAAAACCGCCACAGCAATGACCGTGGTCCAGAGACCGTCCTTGTGGCCCTCGGCCGACTGGGTGGTGTTCATTGTCCTGACCACCTTGCCGCTCATCTTGTAGTCCTGCTCGCGCTCGTCCCATGCCTTCTCAGGGTCGAACGGCAGCCCCAGCGTCGTAGCTAGCATGGTCGCGGCAAGGTCCTCGGCATACTCGCCTGATTTCTTTGCCGTTTCACCAAAGGCGTGGTGCTCGGAAAGGTAGCCGTAGTTGTTCCTGTCGGCGGGCACGGCAAGCCCGACCGATGCCGAAATGAGCCTGTTGGGCTCGTTGGTGGAATTGCGGGCCATGACGCAGAATGTCACCTCGCCGGGCCTCAGCTCCCTGAGCCCCTGCTCCCTAGGGATTATCCTGCAGTGCGGCGGCATGATGCTGGAGACCGTGACAAGGTTGCACATCTCTATGCCGGCGTCGCGCAGCGCCAGCTCAAATGACTGGAGATGGTCCTTGTGAACTCCCACACCCTTACTGAAAAACATCTTCCTTGGTGTCATTTTTCGTACTAACCCTTTTCTATACGAGCGTGAACTTGAGCGCTATCTCAAGCGCGATTATGCCGATGCAGAAGGCCGCCACGTGCTCCGGCTTGAACTTTATGGCCTCCTGCTCCTCGTCGAAATACCTTATCAGCCCTGCCGTGCTCTGCGGCATGGAATACTTGTCCTTGGCCATATCACTTCTATGCGTTTGCTGCTTAAAAAGTTTTTGAACATGCGAGTTCTTTTGCTCAAGCTTTTCTGCTGAGAAAAGCTTGGTGGTGTGCGCACTGAGGACATAAAGTCCTCAGGCGTGTCGCGCTTACGCACAACACTGCGCGTAGTGTGTAAATCCTTCGGATTTACACGTGTGCGTGGGTTGAAAAAAGTGGTGTCCCACGCATAGTATGAGAATCATCTGCTATTCTCATGCTCGTGCGGCTTGTATGAATATGAGGTGTGCCGCACATAGCCTGTTTTATGTGAATGGAAAGGTTTCCCTTTAACCACTTGATAGCATTTGTCTAAGCATCATCTCAGGCCGAACTCAGGTCGAAGACCTGAGTCAAGACCCTCCGATTTGCACCCCGCAGCGCAGACTATTTCATCCAGACAAGGCTTCTACGCTCAACATAGCACGCGTTTTGTGCGCATGCTTCTGAATCCCAGCTCGGCTTTGTTGGTGGATTTCTGTTATCTGCGAATACCTCTCGGTATGTGCATTCAAAGCACTACGTTGGAAAAAGAGCTAAGCTCCAATTCCGGGTGAACAGAGCTTCCTCACCCGCCTGCCTTTGAAAGCAGGCCGGCGACGCTATCTGCGCGGCTCACCAAGACAGCCTTGCTTTGCGGGCTTATAAAGGTTGTGAACCTGAAGCTGTGGCTACAAAAACCTGAACTACTCCGACCTTCAGGTCGGAGGGTCTAGAGATTGGCATCGCGCTATGCATTCCATCTATGGCATAAATGCCATAGCGTTCTATGACACGCCGTGTAAATGAAAAGAAAGGTGGGTTATCCTTTTGTTCCAAGCCGCTCTCATCACATCCTTAAGGATTCTTTCCCTCAAGGCTTTCTCCTGAGAAAGGCTTGTTTGACAAGGACAGCGTCGGGGGTTGGTGACAGTAGGCTGAATGCCTCGTGACCTAAGCACGTACACCTCTGTTCCATCAAACCCGTCGTCTACGGGACCCTCCTCTCCGCGCCGATATTGCTACCAGGTTGGAGAATGGCCGACTATTTTTAGGGACGGCTTCACGCTTAGTTAAGCGACAGATGGGACAGACGAAGACTGCTGCAGGTCGCAGACCTGCAGGTGTCATGTTTCTGTCCAGGCTGTCAATGCTTTCAGCGTTTATCCGTTATTGCATAGCTACCCAGCAATGCCAATGACAACTGGTACGCCAGAGGCAACGGCACCCTGTTCCTTTCGTACTATAGGTACCTACCCCTCAGTCGGCTTACACCCTCAGCAGATAAAGACCATACTGGCTCGCACCGTATTTAATTGCTGGAAGGCCAGGAACTGTTACAATGATTTTCAAGCTTCGCTTGCTTCTCTGGATGTGGAATTTTTATTTTCTTATAGAACAGAAAGACATCCTCTTTCCTGCCTATACGCAGTATATGCTCTTTCTTGGTTTTTTCGAAGAACATCCTGCTTTTTATGCCGTTTTTCAACAGCACCTCACCGAACCAAAGCATCATGGACTTGCTCTTTGACCATATTTCCAGTTTTGCTCTGGTTCTGTCTTTTGTCACGCTCCCATCGCCAGCCATCCAGCCGCTCAA
>VGIZ01000085.1 GCA_016867675.1 Candidatus Aenigmatarchaeota archaeon
CTTCTATTTGTGCTCGTACTTCTCCTTGAGCTCGATGTCTATCTTGACGTCCTCGGGGATGGGGATGCGGACGACCTGGCGCAGCGCGCGCTCATTGGCGCCGATGTCAACAATTCGCCTGTGTATGCGCATCTCCCAGCGGTCCCATGTGGCGTTGCCGTGGCCCGTCCCGTCGCCGCAGGGCGTCTTCAGGGTCTGGACCTTCAGCCTTTTCGTGGGGAGCGGCATGGGCCCGCGCACTGACACGCCATACTTCTTGGCTATGTCCCTTATCTCGTTGCAGATAGTGATAATCTCGTCTATGTTTCTTCCGGCCAGCTTGATGCGCGCATACTCCATACATTTCGCCTTGTCCTTGTCAACGGACCTGCTTGTTGTCCTTGTTGAATGCAGGATTTTAACTTATATCAATATCAACCTTACCTCTTGGACCTTTGCTTATATCTTCGTGCCCCTTGCGACGACCTCGGCGGCTTGTGGGGCTCTGTCCTTCGCGGGTCCGCAATGAGCATGTTCCTGTCATAGTCCATGTACTTCTTCCTGAGCTCAGGGCCGGCCAGCTGCGCCAGCCCCTTCGCTATTGCAAGCCTCGCGGCATCGGCCTGCCCGAGTATGCCGCCGCCCTTTGCATTCACCCTGATGTCATAGGCCTTCCATGCGTCGCCCGCGAGTATGAGCGGCTCCATGAGCTTCATCCTCACGAAGGGGTTTCCAATCCGCTCAAGCGGTGTGGCGTTCACCTTGACGATGCCCCTGCCGGGCCTTATGCTCACCCTTGCGACAGCCCTCCTGCGCTTGCCTGTCTCAAACACGTAGTTCTTCGGCTCCGCGGCTTCCTTGGCTTCCTTCTTGACAGCCTTCTTTGTCACCATATTCACCACAACTTCTTAGCCCCCAGCTTCACCGATATCTCGCCGATTTCCATGCGCTTTGAGCCCAATCTGCCTGCCGCATCCGCGGCTCGTCTCCTGCCCTCAGCGGCGGGTTTTTCAAACTTCCTGCCCTTCAGTTCCGCAGGCACTGACTTGTAAACCCTCAGCCGCCTGAACGCCTCCTTGCCGCGCGCGGTGTGGAACGGCAGCATGCCGCGTATCATCCTTCCGAGCATCTTCTCAGGCTCGCGCGGGTAGAACGGCCCGTGGTACATGTCGCCGCGGTCGTGCTTCTCCTTGAACAGATTTTCCGTATAAACCCTGTCGCCGCTGACAACCGCCTTCTCCGCATTGATTATGAAGACAGAGTCGCCATTGAGCAGCTGCTTGGCCGCGACGGATGCCAGCCTTCCTGCAATCTGGTTTGAAGCGTCAAAATATCTTTCAGCCATAAATCATCCCATTACCCTTATCCTTGAAACCGCCTTGCCGTCCAGCTCGCTGATGTCCATGCATTTCCCGCCCGCCTTCTCTATCTTCGCCCTGGCAGAAGCCGAGAACCTCAGCGCGGCAATATTCAGCGGCTTAGTCAGCTCGCCCTTGCCCAGCACCACGCCGGGCACGACTATGGTTTCCTTCGCCTTCGCGAACCTCTCAAGCCTGTCAAGGCCGACTTCATAGCCCTGCCTGCGCGGCCTGTTGAGCCCCCCGGCTATGGCCTTCCACGCGCCCTTCTCATGGCCCTTCCTGTTGAATTCCTCAATCAGCTTCTTCAGCGCAGGGTTCTTGTTTCTCACTTTCATATCATCATCCGTTTTGTTACATTCAGTTCTTGTTAATTTAAATATCTTCGGCGCATGCGGGATAGAGGATTCGAACCTCTGAAGGCGTTGCCCACGAGCCGGCATGCGCCGGCAGGTTCTAAGCCAGCAGATAGCCCAAGTTTTTCCGTAACGCTCATGTCACTTCGTGACATGGCGCGCCTGACAGGCTTTGCCTGTCAGTTGCGACGCTTTTCCAGCAATTGAGCCGAAAAGGGTTTCTTGAGTCTGCCCCCTTTAACCGCTTGGGTAATCCCGCGTAGCTAAATCTTAGCCACATTCCTTTAAAATAAGAAGCCTACTCAATCGTCCTCAGGTCGTGCTTGATGCGCTCAATCTGGTCGTAGAGCCCCTTGACATAGTCGTCTATCTCCTTCGGGGTCTGCACGTCTGCGGGCTCAACGCCCTCTATGCGTATGAGCTTGGAGTCCAGCAGCGCGAGCAGCGTGTTGAACCTGTCCAGCGCCTTGTTGGCTATCTCCAGCCCTGTCTTGAGCTCGTGCTCCACGTCGGCTATGGCGTCCATGGCGTCGCGGAGCCCGACAGAGAACGACTTCAGCTCCTGCACGTTCTTGAGCACGTCCCTGTACTTGTCTATCTTGATGAAAAGCGGCGGGGCTGCCGGCTTCGCCGGAGCCCTTGGCTCCGCCTCGGCAGGAGACTCTGCTGACGGCATGGGAAGCTCGGGGAGCTTCGGCGCCTTCTTTTTGCCCAGAACCATAATTACCGCTTAAATATTATGCAGAGCAACTTAAAAGCGTAACTTAGGAAGACAGCGAACTTGGTCATAGACCTGACTGAGAAGTTCGTCGTTGGGCTCGGCAACCCTTCCCGTAAATTATGTAAAGGTCGATAACAGGAGAATCATCCCTCAATTTTTCATCCTTGCCTAAGCAAATGCCGATGGAATTTACCAAGCGCAATTCCCTGTATGGCGCACTATCAACAATCTGCTGCATCTTCCAGGATATGTCAACATTTGAAACGTAATCTATGCGTTCAAACCCCTGGGTGCGCATTTCTTCGTCAAGCGCGACTAGGCGTTTCATCCAATCACGTCCATGCGAGGGGCGGGATTTTCGTCACCCTCACCAATCGGGCATGAATATGCCTTTCTTGGATGAGCTCATGGCAGCAAGCTGTCATGGCTGCCTGAGAATCTTTAGGATTCTCAGTGCAGGTACTAGCCTTCTTTTGCGAAAGAAGGCTCGACATCGAACCCGCGTTATTGCCTTTGAGCGACGAGCCGCATCTGCGGCCAATCCTGGCAAGGCAACGTCCTACCGTTAGACTACCCCCGCATCAAATGTGTTGAGGGGAGTCACTGAGAGCTTGCCTCTCAGGCTGACTACCCCCGCAACAAATGCTCTGGAGGGGGTAACTGAGGACGGATCCTCAGGCTTACCCCCGCTTTATTCTTCGCCTTTTTTGAGCTTCTTGACATGTATGCCCCTGCAGTTCGGGCATAGCCGCGTGGCAGGCTCCATGAATATCGGCTTGCCCCTCCAGCCGCAGCTCTGGCACTCGTATCTGGACATGTCACCACGTCTATAGAGATTGAAGCGCCGTATTAATATGCTTTCCGATATGCAGCACATCTTATAAGATTTGCTATCAAGCATTCACATGGACCCGACATGGCAGCAGGAAGAAGGCTACAGGGGAAGAGTAGTGATATGCGCTGACGACAGCCACAGCCTCATCGCGTTATACCGCTCCTTTGACGGCAGGGAAAGAGGCATAACGCAAAGCAACCTGGACGGCAATCTCTGCAGAGGAGATGCTGGTAGGATAATATCAGATGCAAGACAGAAGAACTATCAGATAACATTCTTCGACGGCTACCCGTTTGATGGTTTTGATATTAAAGGCATGAAACCCGCAGGAGAACACATAATTTCTGCATTGGTTGAGGCTGCATTGAAGGAAGCGGGATTATGAGAAGG
>VGIZ01000086.1 GCA_016867675.1 Candidatus Aenigmatarchaeota archaeon
GCATCGGACAAGCAACTGTCGGGGCATGCGCGCGCCTCGATGACGGCTGTCCTGTTGCAGAAGCTGCTGTCAATGCACCGCCGCTCCTGCCGCCCAGCCGAGCACGGCTGCCACTCGCCACAGAACCAGGACTCGCTGCAGGCCTCGTGCCCTATGCATGTCGGCATGCAGCGCGTGCAGCTTCCATCAGCGCAGGTGTTCTCGCACGAAGCGTTGAAGCCGTCGCCGCATGTCCTGAAGGAATCAGGGCAGTCGCACGCCGCTGCCGTTGCTGCCTCGGGCGCGTTGTCCTCGTAATCGGCAGCTGAAACCGCTGTTGCGTTTGTTGCATTTTCAGACGGCTCTGCCGCCTGCCGCTCCGCCACCCTGCCTGAGATGCAGCCTGAAACAAGCAATATGGATGCGACAAATAGTAACGCCAAGAAGCGCATATGCATACTATTTATATTAAACGCGTCTGGTTAATATGGTTAAATCCACCGCATTCAACAACATCAGCAAGCGGTTAGTGATGCGGGCCCGTAGCTCAGCTGGATGGAACCCTTTGGCAGCATAATTGTTTCCAAAGCGTTCACGGAAAGACGGAAATGGAAAGTTCCGGAAAGAGCAACAGTTTCCTAAACTGTAGGTCGCCGGTTCGAATGCACTGCCGTTGCTTGCATAAAGCAGGCACATACGGCAAGCCGAATGTCCGGCCGGGCTCGCTTCAGCTTCTTAGGAGCAGTTGTATCCTCTTGTATACGTCATCCATCTCGGCTCCATAAATAGTAATGCTTTTGCTCTTGTTTGCAAACCTGTCCCTTATCGTGATTGTAATGCTTTTCGGTTTGTTTAGCATAACCATAATTCTGGATTATCTTTCATCTTTATAAACATATTATACCAACAATAAGTTAACATATATGTTAACTGAAGTGGTTGGATGATAGGGTTGAAGGAATTGAGCAGGCTTGAAAAGCCTCCGTATTTGGAAGTATCCGAGGATTTCATGCGTTCAGTGAGGGATAAGGTCTGCGAAAGGTTTGGCTCTATGAGGCAATTTGCCATTAGGACGAAAATAGTTTGTGATGGCAGCAACCTTGGCGTGATTCTTCGTGGCGAACAGCATAGGACGTCAAGCTTCTGGATAAAACTGACGGAAGAGTTGGACATACCTAGGAGTGAATTGGAGAGGCATATAACTAAGATAATGAGCAGGGACAACAAGTCTGCGTTTTTGGACATGAAACGTGTACCAATCCATTACTGCCCCAAGCTTGCCCTGCTGGTTGGACATTCACTGGGGGATGGGCACATAAACCACGCTTCTGGAAACTTCAGCTATACAAACACGAATTATGATTTGCAAAATGTTGTCCTCACTGCTGTGGATGATGTTTTTGGTTTCAGATGTCACTCCGAACAAACCAGAATCCATGACCGCGCTCTCCCTGTTGTTCATACATGGACGTACCCCAAGATTGTTGGAGATATCCTGCACCTGTCTGGCTCTCCAAGGGGGAATAAAATCACACAATCATATGGTGTCCCTGAATGGATAATAAAGGGAGATGATGACACGAGGAAGTCTTTCATCAGAGCTCTATTCGACGACGAAGGCACCATAAAAACGCGCGGCAAAGAGTTGTTAATCAAGTTCTCAAAGGAAGAAAGCAAAATGCAATGTCTACATAAATTCATGGACCAGTTGGCGGAGTTGCTGAGAATGTCGGGTGTAGAGACCACTTCAGTCAGGACTGGCAATATTATTTTTGGCAAGAACGGGAAAACAATCCAGCTCGTGTTGGGGGTTCATGGATATAAAAATTTCAAGTCATTCAACTCGGAAATCGGTTTTGACCATTCCGTGAAAAGCGTGCAGATGGCGAAGCTTATTAACTCGTACGAGAAGTTCAGGCTAAGAGGCGGCGCAGGACAAAAACTTGCATATGAGAAATTAATCCGTTCCAAAACGGCGCGCGAAGTCGCGTGCAAGCTAGAAATATCCCCTCTCGCCGCATACAAACATTTAAGAAAGTTGGAAGCTAAAGGATTAGTAAAGCAAATAAAAGGCAAGCGAAACAAGCCTGCCTTATGGATGAAAAAATGACAAGAATTTTATGCATAGCCAGTGCCAAGGGCGGCGTGGGGAAAACGACCTTTGTTGCCAACCTTGCCTCGGCGCTTGCAAGGGCCGGCAAGAGCGTCATAGCTGTTGACGCCAACCTGACGACCTCAAACCTGGGCATGCATCTCGGAATTCCGATGTACCCGACGACGCTGCAGGACGTGCTGAAGGGCAGGGCAAGGGTCAAGGACGCCCTGTACTACCATCCTGCCGGGTTCAGGGTGCTGCCTGCCGACATCTCGCTGAAGAAGCTCATGCTGCCGAGGTCCAGCGAGCTGATGGACGTGTTCTACAAGATATCAGGCAACGCCGATTTCATACTCATAGACACAGCGGCAGGCCTGGGCAAGGAGGCGCAGTCCGCCATTGAGGCCGCGGATGAGGTCATAACCGTCACCAACCCCGAGCTGCCTGCGATGACCGATGCGCTGAAGGTCATAAGGATAGCGGACAAATACGAGACCAAGCACCTCGGCGTCATCGTGAACCGCGTGCGCCATGAAAGGGGCGAGCCCGGGCTTGACGAGATAGAGTCGTTCCTTGATGCGCCTGTCCTCGGCCATGTGCATGAGGACAACAACGTCAGGGCGAGCATAAGGCAGAAGAACCCCGTGGTCCTCCACAGGCCCAATTCCGCTGCCTCAAGGCAGTTCAGGCAGATAGCCGCGAAGCTGATGGGCGAGGAGGCTTCCGCAGCCGACGTCAGCATCCTGCAGAGGCTGTTCGGCTGGCTGGGTTAGTTCATATCAGTTTCTTGTTCTTAAGAAAATCATGGGATGCCAAGCACTCTTCGGTGTTTTTGTTCTCTATGATGACCGCGCCCTTGAAGTCATTGGCGATTAACGCAGAGAATATCCTGCTGAAGTCAATCTCGCCGCTGCCTATGACCAGGTGGTCACCCCTTCCCTTTGCATCATGCAGGTGTATGCAATTCGACCTGCTGATGAACTGTTCGAGCGCATGATAAACATCAATACCGCTCATGTGGAAGTGTCCTACATCCATGCAGAATTCAAGCCCTTTGTGTTTGGAGAGGATATACTCACACTCGTCGGGTGTCACAGGAAACTCGCTGGAGAATCCTTCCTTCTTGAAAAGGTTTTCAACAGAAAGCCTGATGCCGTTGAGCGAAGCATAATCCAGCAGGCTTGAGAGGTTCTCCTTCAGCGCACTCTTCCATCGGCCCCTTTCGGTAAACCTGTTTGTTTTGCCTGCATGGATGGTCACGATACTCGCATCCAGCTTGCGCGCTATGTCCATGGCTTCCCTGACGGCCTTTACCGTCGCTGCCGCGTGGTCAGGCGACAGCGACATGAGGTTTGTGTCGGAAAACGGCGCATGGACAACGGGCTTCATCCCCGTCGCCTGCAGCCCGCGCCTGAGCGCAGGAAGCCACTCCGTAGCCGTGGCGGGGCCGTTCGGGTAGTCAATAGTCAAGCCCACGAGCCTTATCCCTGCCCTGCTGTATTTTTCAAGGCTTGGTTTGAACTCCTTCGGTTCCAGCATAGGAAGGCTGAG
>VGIZ01000087.1 GCA_016867675.1 Candidatus Aenigmatarchaeota archaeon
CATGGGCGTCTGGCTGATGTCGCTCATAGTCGGCATGGCTTCTGACCCGCAGACCAAGGCCGCCGTCGGTGTTTTCATAATTGCCGTCTCATTCATAATCTACACTGGCGGGACAGGAACCCAGGAAGTCGGCACAGCGTTCTTCGGCCAGTGGTGGCCGACAGTGCACAACTACTGGTCGCAGATATCGGAACCGATATACAACGCAATCCAGCCCCTATGGGGCACGATTGGCAGCGCCTGGCAGCTGATGACAAACCCCGTGGGCTACGCGACGCAATTGATGAACGGAAGCTATGCAACGAACCCGCTCGGGCAGACAGGCGTGCATGGCGTAGACATAACCGACTTCACAGTAACCCCTGCCTATGTCAACCAGCCGTTTGTCATATCAGCCACATTCAAGAACAACGGCGCCAGCAAGGCTACGGATGTTAGAGCAAAGCTGGAGATAGACACGTCAAAGCTTCATGTCTACAGCGGTTCCACGGACACAAAGGGTCTTACTGACATCAAGGACATCGGCGTGAATGACAACGACCAGAGGGTGGGCGACGGAACCATGGAAAAGATAGGCATGGCGCAGAATATATTCACAAGCAACAGCGGCATAACCTGCGATATGGTCAACAAGTACAGCAGCACCAACGGCGTGAACCTCAGGAGCAAGGTGATACCGCTCAAGCTCGCAACCACCTACAACTACCAGTCCGACTCGCACGTGTCCATAGAGTTCATATCGCAGAGCGAATGGAACAGGCTGTCGAACGAGAACAAGCTGCAGCTCAAGGACGTCCAGTCCCAGTACAGCTCAGCTCCGGTGAAATTCCCCATCGGCACAGCAGGGCTCAAGCAGCCCATACTCGCAGGGTTCCAGCAGTTCAACATCGGGCTGCGGCTTGACGCCGAAGCCATGAACAGCAAGGTAGTTAGGGTCATGAAGGTGGAGCTGTATTACCCGGCTGACTTCGCGCTCAAAGGCAAGTGCACCCCTGAGGGGAATCCTGGGGATGCCGGCAACGGAAAGAAGAAGGTTGTCTGGAATAACCTTCAGGGCGAGGGCACGAAGATAATGTTCTGCAACTTTGATTTTTTGGGCAACGACAAAATGGGCAGCGCTGCCACAAAGACATATGAAATCACGGCGCATGCAGACTACCAGTTCAGCAACTGGAGGACAGCCGAGATGAAGCTGGAGTTCGGCGGCGTCTGCTGCAGCTACAAGGACTGCCTGGACGGACAGGTCTGCCATGACTGCACCTGCATGCCGAAGTCCACGTCAACTGAAACCGGTTGCCCTGCTACGGGTGCGGCGGCTTCAACTACCACAACTCCGGCGTCTGGCGGCGGAAGCACCACACCTGCCAGCGCAGGAGGCAGCACAACCCCGGCACCTTCAGGCGGCTCGACCGAGCCGGCTGGGGGCGGAAGCCCGTAAGCCTAAGTTGTTTTCCAGTTCTGCAGAAAACACGCAATTTCCATGTATGTTTTCCACGGCGCCAGCAATAATTCTATCCCTCCAAGTTGACGAGGCAATGACCCTGTGCGATATGGCTGCACAGGGTTTGATGTCCCTCCAATCTTCGCCGATTTTTACTTCTTAATGCCGCCGCCCAAGATGGCGAAGTCGCCGTGGTTGTGAACCGTGGAGGGCGGCGTCTGCACCGTGACCTGAGGCGCGGGTTGGGGCGGGACATTCACCTCAATCTTCGGCGCCGGCATCGGAGGCGGAGCCTGCACCGTGACGTGCGGAGGCGGTGCGGGCGGCACATGCACATCGATCTTCGGCTCCACCCTCACTTGAGGCGCAGGCTGATGAGGAACATTCACCACAATCTGCGGCTGCTTCTGGCCGGCAACCGCAGACTTCACCGCCTTGGCCACATCATCCAGCCCCTTCGTGATGGCCTTGCTGTTCTTCGCCATGTCACCCCGAAGCCCACCAATCTCAGCCTTCAGGTTGTCCATAGATGTAGCAGGAGTTGGGGGAGTTGCAGCTGCCTTGGCTGCTGTGGCTGGAGCCGGAGCGGTGGGTGGTGCCGGAGGCACTGGAGCAGCAGGCGGATTTGGGGAAGGCGCATCCTTCTTTGGGGTATCAGACGTGCTTTCCATGCCCGACACCAAGCCGAGCGCTCGCAGCATCTCGTCTTCCGCGGAAGATATCTCCCTGACCTCCTTCCGCACCTGCTCGATTTTGGTCATCCTGACCTGTTCGGCGCGCACCATCATAACAAGCCGCCCGCGCTTCGCCCCTTGCAGCGTCGTCGTGAGCACCTGCTGGTCGCGGAAGTTGTTTGTGGGCTTGATGAAGAACAGCCCTTCAGGCATCGCCTTGAGGCCGGAAACCCGCAGGTAGAACTTAATGCCGCCAGTGTTGTTGTTGGTGTTGGCAGGCGTGGTTTCCTCCTGCGTGTCCTTCGCAATTCTGGGGATTAGCAGGATGGCTGTCAGTTGATACTCACCGCCATGCAGATCCTCAGCGTCGCCTGCCACGAACAGCGTGAAGGTCGGCTTCTCGAACTTGGTGGTGTCGCGGTCAATGATGATGAAGCCCTCGCTGTCTGTGTTGCCTTCCCTCGCCGCGTATTCCAGAAGCCCTTCCTTTACCGCTGCCGCCGGCGCCTTCTCGCAGCCGCGGATGCTGCCGATGATCGCGATGAGCAAGAGCAACCCAACCACCGACAACACAACCGCCGCAGCCCTGATGACTTTCCGTGACATAGTAAACTCCTTTGCAATTGCAACCGATGCCGAATCACTTCTTTTTTCCGGCGGATTCGGCTGAAGGCCGGGCCGCGAACGCCAATCGCCCGCGGCTTGTGTTTCGGATTTCGGACAGGATCACAACATCGCTGACGGCTGGAGCCCTGTCCCCGCTCCAGTCAGCCTTGTTCGGGCCTTCAAGGTAGAAGATTACGGATTCCGCCCCAAAGGCAGACGTGCTGCAAACTGCATACAAATCACCAACAGAACCTCCAGCCTTCCTCCCTTGCCTGAGGGAGGTGACGACTGCTTTGACCTCCGCAGGGGGTCCGGGCCCATCCCTCGGCTTCTTCGGGTTTCCTTTCAACATAGCGCCTCCTTTCTCGGCTTGTGTCCTCGTCGTCAAAAACCAGGGAAGGACCGCCCCTCCCTGGCACATCCCTCACCACATGGCCAGCGTGACCAAAATGGCGTACAACAGGATAAGCCTCGCCATCCTTTTTTCGTCGAGATGCGGCATGCCTCATCCTCCCTGCAGGGGCAGGATGCAAAAATGGTGCGCAGCAGTGCCGTGCTGCAACATCTTGCAGCAGCTGCCTACAGCCCGAGCGAAAGCTGAACAGCCCTGCCGGGTGCAGCAGGGACTACCAGCCTCGCAAACCGCGCTCTCCAATGGGGTTCAAAGCGCCTGCCCCTTCGCCTGCGCCTGGGGGCAGACCAGTAGAACCCGGAGAGCTCGACCGTGTCCTGGCCAGGAATCGCCCTTCGCGCTCCCAGCCAGGTCGGTCCGTCCATCCAGAAGGTGATGGGGCCATGCTCCTGACTCAGCACGACGCCATACCACCTCCTGTAAAGCTTGCCGGAACGGCTGAGGATAGCGCGCATCCCGTCCGGCGGCGGGTTGCGC
>VGIZ01000088.1 GCA_016867675.1 Candidatus Aenigmatarchaeota archaeon
CGCCATAAAGGCCAACCAGAAGGCAGGGCTTCACACGCTTGTCCTGCTGGACATAGGGATGACCGCGAGGGAGGCTTCCGGCATCTTATCAGCAAAACTCAATTGCAAGGCAGTGGCGGCATGCAATCTTGGCTCTGACAAAAGTGCAATCGTTTATGGAGACCTGAAAATGCTCGTAGGCAACAAAAGCATCGACGCTACGCCCGCAGTCATCTGCCTGCCGGGCTGCCTTCACTTCATGGAAGAGGAGTTCCTTGAAGGCTTATGAGGTTTCTTTCTTTTCCTTTGGTTCCTTTGCCTTCGCGCCAGCCGCGCCCTTCTCGAAGAACTTCGTCCACTTCTTTTTCTTGCCCTCGCGGCCCATCTCCATGTTCCTGTCGCACTTGGAGCTGCAGAATGTGAGTATCCTGCCGTCGTTCCTGACAAACATCAGTCCTGTGCCTGCGGGAATCGCGTTGCCGCAAAAGGAGCATTTCAGTGTTGCCATAAAATCACCGAAAAGGGCATTTGGTTGCAAGGTACTGCAGCTCCGGCGGGATTGGTGCACACCAAACCGGCTGTTCTTGGGCAGTGACCTTATCCAAAAGCATCATTTCCTCCTTGACCTACTTCTGCATCAGCTTGGAATCCATGTCAAAGCCGCTCTCCTTTATCAGTATGACATCGCCCAGCTTGACGGGTCCTGACACGTTCCTTGTGATTATCCTGTTGCGGTCGTTGCCCTCGATGACCCTGCACCTGACCCTGCGCACGCCCTTGATGCCTATGCTCTCCATTATCTGGACGATTTCCGCTGAAGCCATACGTTTCGCCTTCCTTTTTATGACGGAACCGCTTGCTTATCTTGTTGAATGCGGTGTTACCTTCTGGTTAATGCGAGGGTTTGACTTTCGCCCTGCCCTTGATGACGAAGCACTGACCCGAAACGGTTCAGGGGATTAGCAGCCTTCTGTCGGGAACGGCTTTCGCCAAGTGTATTTATTTCTTCGCGAGCTTCTTCGCGAGGTCTGACACGACGCCCCTGCCCTCACCCTCCTCGGTGACGGCTATGGATGATGTCGGCACCCCGATGCCGGCGGCCTTGCCAAGCTCGTCTTTGGACGGCACGAAAACGCAGGGAACCTTCTTCTCGTCGCAAAGCACAGGCAGGTGCATCACGACCTCCTCGGGCTGAACGTCGGCCGCGACCACGACAAGCTTCGCCATGCCGCGCTCTATCGCCTTCGTGGACTCGTTGACGCCCTTCCGTATCTTGCCGGAAGCCTTCGCGAGAGAAACCGCCTCGTAAGCCTTGTCCGCAAGCTCCTTGTGAACCTCAAACTTCGCCATATTTCATTCCTCCTGATTCAATCAGTCACAGGTCGACTGGATTAGCAAATAAATAGAGAGCAGGCTATTTAAAGCTAATTTTTGATTTGGTATTGATTCAGCATGGAAATAACGGCAGACGCAGCCTATGAGCAGCATGCAAGGAGGAACCCGGCCGACAGGCCGAAGTTCCTCGGGCTTGCCCATAAGGCTTTCGGGCTGGATGCATTTGCAAGGATAGAGTATTATGACAGGCCTGAGGACATGGGCATGGAATGGGTTGGTCAGGCAGGGGACTGGTTTGACCTGCGGGGATATCTCGCCGATGAGATGGCGGGGAAGGCTGGGATGATTACGATTCCAACTTATACCGACCATGTGTCAAGAAAGGTCGTCCCCGCCAAGTTCGGGAAGGCTGTTAATGAGGCGGGGAAGGGGCACCTCAGCGTGTGTTTTGTCTTCGGCAGGGGGTTTGAACATTTTTGCTATCCAGACTTCATGAGCATTCTGGTGGACCACGAACACGACGGGCACGCGAATATCTACAGGCATGGAATAGGCTTCAGGGGCAGAAACACGGATGCGGAGGAATTCTGGAGGCTTTCCGAAACCGGTCCCGAATGCAAGACTGCATTATACCACATCGTTTCAGAGTTGCTGGCCCACAGCAGACAACTGCAGGGCGGTAGGTTCTCTGGTGTCATAACGCCCGAAATGAAGAAATGGGTGTCGGAGTCATATCTTGGGCAATACACGAAGTTGTGGAGTATCCCAGAAACGCCCTTCAGGGATGATCTTATCGCATGGTATTTCCATGGGCCTTGGATAGGGCATGGTATGGCGCGAATTGAAAATCTGGGTGGAAGAATGTATTTACATGCGAAAAGGGGTGGGAAACAATTGCATCTCCCTGCTCCGAACAAGCTTCTGGATAGAGTCATGCTCTAGAGGTTCAGAATTGTCTTCATCATGTCCCTGCCCCAGATGTGGCCCAGCCCGCCGCGCCTGCAGGCCTTCTCGCCGAACTCCTTCACGAAATCGGACTTCATGACGCCGCCATGGACAAGTATCGGAACGGGGTCTGCCGAGTGCGCCCTGCATTCGCACGGCGTGGAGTGGTCGGCTGTTATGGCAACCCTGACACCCTTCAGCTCCAGCAGCGGGCTGAGCGCCCTGTCAATCTTCTCTATGAAATCCTTCTTGCCGCGCCAGTTGCCGTCCTCGCCGAGGCTGTCGGTCGGCTTGATGTGCACAAAGACGAAGTCATGCGTCTTGAGGCATTCTATGGCCGCCTTTATCTTGTTGTCCACGTTGGTGTCCGGCATGCCTGTGGCGCCATCCACCTTGATGACATCCATGCCCAGCATCCTGCCGATGCCCTTGTAGAGCCCTGCGCCTGCGATGCACGCTGCCTTCAGCCCCCACCTCTTCCCGAATGGCTCCAGCTTCTCGTAATAGCCTGCGCCGCGCACCAGCAGGCAGTTGACGACAGGCTTGCCCTCCCTCTCGCGCCCTATGTTCAGCGGGTTGCCTGCAAGCGCCGCATAGGCGTTCTCAAGGAAGCTGTTGAGGACGTCAGCAGTGAACTTCGCTTGTTTTGAGCTGTCGGTCGGCTTGACTTCAAGCACAGGCTTGCCTGCAAACTCAGGGTCGTTGCTGGTTATCCTGTCGCTGAGGCCAAGGCCGCGCATGACAAGGATTGCCCTGTATGCAGTGCCTGGCCTGACAATGAACTTCACGCCATCAATCACCGTGCTGTCCAGCGGCCTGACAAAATCAGCAGTTGATTCAATCCTTCCCGCCCTCCTGTCAATGACAATGCCGTTGCTGTCCATAGTTGCAACGTTGGCCCTGAATGCCACGTCACCCTCCTCCAGTTCCAGCCCCACGCCCGCGGCTTCTATGGGACCGCGACCAGGATATTCCTGCGGTATCCTGTAGCCCAAAAGCGTCAGGTGCGCATCGTCGCTGTGCGGCACATGGCATTCATCCATCACGGTCATGGTGCCGCAGAGCCCTGTCTTCGCCAGCTTATCCAGATTGGGCTTGCGGGCGGCTTCCAACGGGGTTTTGTTGCCGAACTCTTTGATCGGCCTGTCACCCAACCCGTCGCAGATGATGAGGATAATTTTCTTTTTGGGCATCAACGCACCTGAAGATAATACGCCAGCTGGGTATAAATCTGTTCGCCTTTGCTCTGCTGCATTCCTTGACTTGTCGCCACTGAGGCCTTCGGTCTCAGGCGTGTCATGA
>VGIZ01000089.1 GCA_016867675.1 Candidatus Aenigmatarchaeota archaeon
CAGTCACTGGGCGAGCTGAACGGAAGGGCCAAAGTCGAACTGGATTCTGCTGCGTCACTCCAGCGGCTTGGCGCGAAATGCCCTGTGTGCGAGAGCGACATATCCGAGGGCAGGAAGGGTGAGTTGTGCTCCAGACACAGGGACGAGGCCGCGGCGCTGCGCGCAAAGGCCGGCGCGATTGCCGGGGACATAGAGAAGTCGTCCAGGGAAATTGAAGCCATGCGTGCGCGCCTCTCGTCACGGGAGCGCGAGCTCGCGAAGCTCACGGCGCTGTCGTCGGAACTGGCAGAGCTCGCATCGCTTGAAAAAAGAATAGGCACTTTCAGCAAGCAGAAAGAGAAGCTGGATGCGAAGCTGGCAGAGCTTTCGGCGAAGTACGACAAGGAGAAGATAGCCGGCCTGCGCACCAAGCTGAGGGAGGCTGCTGAAGCCGAAGCGTCGCTATCATCAAAAAATATCATGCTGGCGAGGCGCATAGAGGACAAGCAGGACGCGCTGAGGGACATTGAGGAGCGCATCAGCCAGCTGGAGAGATACAGGAAGGATGTGGAGAGGTCTGCCGACGCAGTCAAGGGCATGAACGACTTCGTCAAGGTGCTCA
This sequence comes from Candidatus Aenigmatarchaeota archaeon, assembly GCA_016867675.1. Lineage (GTDB taxonomy): Archaea > Aenigmatarchaeota > Aenigmatarchaeia > QMZP01 > QMZP01 > VGIZ01. Next base: position 602 of record VGIZ01000089.1, read on the forward strand.
AGATAACACAGGAGCAGCTGCGCTCCGAGTTCCTGAGGAGCGTGAATGCCATTCTTGGCGATGTGTGGAAGCTTTTGTATCCATACGGCGACTTCACAGGCATAAGGCTTTCCGCCGAGGAGGACTACTCGCTGGAGCTGCAGGAGCCTGGGGGTTGGGTGGGGATTGAAGCCGTGTCAGGAGGCGAGCGCAGCATCGCTGCCCTGGCGCTGAGGATAGCGTTCTCGCGCGTGTTCCTGCCGAACCTGAAGTGGCTCATCCTTGACGAGCCAACCCACAACCTTGACGCGAACGCCATCAGCCAGTTCTCGGAAATCCTGCGCGAGAAGATGTCGCTGTTCGCGGAGCAGGTCTTCATCATCACCCATGAGGAGCGCGTGAGCGAGGGCGTCACGGGGAACATCTACAGGCTGGAGCGCGACAAGGAGAATGACGGCGTCACGAGGGTGGCGGCGGTGTGATGTGTATAAGCTTTATGACAAGTGTCTTAATAATAGTTAAGACATATGACTTAAAAATAGCGGCGGATTATCTAGATTATCTTGCACCCTCTGCCTCTTTCTCAATCCTGCTGCGCTCGGCCACGGCGAAGGACTTGGGGTCGTTGGCAGCGGCAGCCATGAGCTCCCCAGCGATAACCTCCGGCAGCGGCGTCTTCCTGTTGAACTTCGTCTTGTAAATGCCCTGCGCGAGGTTCCTGAGCGACATGTCCAGCCTCCTGCGCGGCGAGACCGTGACCGCCTGACGGGCTATGGTGCCGCCCATCCTGTAGGCGGCAATCTCCTCGTTCAGCGCGCCGTTTTCAGCCGCCTGCACCAGGATTTGCACAGGGTTCTTGCCTGTCCTCTTCTCAATCAGCTCAAATGACTTGATGAGCGCCTTCATTATGGCCTGCGAGCTCGCGGGGCAGCGGCCCGATGTGTACTTGTGCTTCTTGCCCTTGTGACCGGGAACCATGAGCTTGTTGATGAACCTCTCCACGATGTTCATCTTGTTCTTGTGGAGGTATGTGCTGGCGAACTTTCCGCCTGTCTTGGGGTAGATTATCGGGTCCGTGTTCATGATGCTGGCAAGTCCCGGGTCTGAAACAACGACGCTGGCCATGTCCCATCGGTTGAAGAGCTTTATGCCGGGGTCCTTCGGCTTCGGCGCAGGCTTCGGAATCTCAGCCTGCTTCCTTATCCTCTCCATGGCCTTTCTGATTTCCTCTTCAGCTTCCTTTTTTGTCGTCTTCCTTGAACCGAATGCCATATGAAACACCAGCAACAAAACCCATGGAATTATGCGCTCTTTGGCTTCTCCTTCTTGCCCTTCAGAAGCTCGTCTATTGCAACGCCATTGACGGCTACCACCTTGAACTTCACGCCGTGCATGGAGCCGATTGCGCCGCCCTGCGACGCGCCAAGCCCTTCAATGATGACCTCGTCATGCTCGTCCACGAACTTGACCGCGCCTGTGCCCAGCAGCACAGCCGTCACAGGTATGCTGTTCTTGGTGAGCTGCACCCTGACTGCCTTGATGATGCCGGAGTGGGGCTGCTTCTGCTCTATGCCCTTCTTCTTCAGGACTATGCCCTTGGCGCGCGGCGCCTCGCCCACAGGCGTCTTCGCCCAGAGCTTGAGCTGGTGGTTCTTGTACCTGTAGGACTTCCACTTCATCCTCTTCCTTCTCTTCTTCAGGTCGCGCGCGTTGAACTGGCCCATATTTCACCAATTTCATCTGAATTTCTACTAATTGTAACCCTGTTCTATATAAATACTTGAGAAAGAAGCGACTCTGCAGAAACGACGACGCCTTGAGTGCTTGGGAGAAAATCCGTGCATTTTGCGCATGTGCATCAGCGCAAAAACAATTGTGTTTGGGTCAAGGAAGCAGGAAGGACACGTGGTTTCTGCGCGACAAAGTCGGCTAGACCAAATCTCTTCTTGTCGCCACCGCGACCGATATCCATGCCAGCCCCGCCAGAAGGAACAAAATGAACGCCACAAGCGCGGCCAGCGTGTAGGACAGCTCGGTGACGCCGACCTCGTACTTGAGGTTCTGGATTATCCATGTGCCGGCGAGCAGCAGCAGCGCCCCAAGCACCCATGTGCCCACAAGCTTGATTGACATACATTCCGCCTTAATGAATATAGTTTGTGCTAACTGGTATAAATTCTAATAAACGGCTGCGCAATTACAGCTCCTTGAGCCCTTTCTTGAACTCCGCTGCCTTGGACTCAAGGACATCGGCTGCCTTCTGGACGATGTAATCAGGGTCAAGCCCTGACACAGACTCCACCCTGAAGATGAAGCTTGTCGGGACGCCCTCCATCCTTATCGCGCCGCCGGAAGCAGACTCGCAGCTCTTTGAGAACATACACAGCTCGGGGTCCACCACGGGCTTGCTGCCCCTCATGCTCAGCGCGCCCTTCGGGCAGGCCCTGACGCCCTTTGAAAAATCCGATGCAGAAGCGCCTTCCTTCAGCTTGATTTGCGGCATGTACTGGTATGCGACATTGGCTGCCTGGAACTTGCCGTGTTTTATCCCAAGGCCGAGCCTTGCGACAGCCTCGAACTTCATGGTGTGGCCTTTCAGCAGCTCTGCTATCGGGAAGTCCGGGCTGACGGGTTTCACTTCCCTGTTGGATGACTTCATGTCACCCGAGTAGACGGTCGCGGGTCCTGTCTTCTCGAGCGCGAAGACCACCTGGCACAGCGGGCATCCCTTGCCCTCGCATTCGCAGTCATCGGCGAAATTGAACTTCTTCGGGTCAAAGACCAGCGGAACCATGCCGAGCCTGTGCGCAATCACCTCATCAAAGAGCGCCGAGTTGTTCTCCCTCATCTCAACCCAGTCTATTGCCATGGTAGGCACCTCTGATGTCATTATCCTGCGCAGCGCATTGGCAAACGCGGGCGTCGAGTCCTCAAGAACGAAGCTCAGTCTGTCGCCCTTCTTTCCAA
>VGIZ01000090.1 GCA_016867675.1 Candidatus Aenigmatarchaeota archaeon
TGGGCATCAGCATCACTTGAATTCGTGTTTCATGCCATGCTACTGAGTCATGTGACTCAGGCATGTCTTGGCGAAGCCATAGACACCGAAGGTGGCTGTAGGCAGTTATGGCCTCTTCAGGACCTCGATGCTCTCTATCTCGCTGAAGCGGACAGGATAGACCTTGTTGCCCAGACGCTTCATCTCCTTCTGCACGGCGCCCGCGACAATGTCCTTGACGAAGCCGTCTATGCCGTTCCTTTTCGCCGCGGCATCCAGCTGCTCGTCGATAATCTTCCTTATCTTGGACTTCACGTTGGTGTCGGTCTTCCTGTTGAGGATGAGAAGCGCGACGACCTGCAGCCTCCAGCCGTCCTTTGTCTCCACGTCCCTGACGTGGCGGACCTTCTCGGTCCTCTTGCGCACGACGTGAAAAAGGTAGTCGCGGGTGGAGTTGTAGCCTGCGAATACCGTGGACGCCTTCTTGCCGTCAACCGCGTCTATCATGAATTCAAGGTTCATGTAGTATTTGGACGCCTGGCCAGTGAGCTGGGAGACATTGACCCTTATGGTCCTTCCGATTATGGCCGAGGAGTCGATTGCGGGAGTCTCCGCGAGAACAACGCTGTTGAACATCCTAGGCGCTGATATAGCGAACCAGTCCTTGCCTTTCCACCGCTTTGCTGACTTTGACTCGTCCTTCTGCCCCTGCTTCTGAACCGGCTTCTGCTCTTTCGCCTCTTCCTTCGGCTTCTCTTCCTTTGCCGGCTTCACTTCCTCCGTCGCAAGCTCCGCTTGCGATTTTCGCAAACCTTCTGGTTTGCGATTCTGCTTCGCTTCCTCTGCCATCGGTATTTTCCCCTTTGCCAAGATTTGTTAGTATTGTCTCTATGCTATTTATAAACATTTGTTCGGCGCCGCGCGGTATGCTTGCGCCCGCCGCGCTGCCGTGCCCGCCGCCCTCGCCGCCTGCTGATTTCGCAGCCTCAGCGACGACATCCTTGAGGTTGATGCTGCCAGACATTGAGTCGGGCAGACGCGCGCTTATCTTCGTCATGCTGTTCTCGGCGTCAACAAACGAGAACACGGGCAGCTCAGGCATGGCGTCAGACCTTGAAAGGATTGACGTCACGTTGGATATCACGTGCTCGGATATGGCGCTGCCTGCAATTATGTAGTTCGCGAATGGGGTCGTCCTCTTCTCTATCCTTCCGTCGCCGTTCCTGCACACGGCGTCAAGCGCCCTGCCAATCTCCCTCCTGTAGCTGTCAAGCATGTCCTGCACCTCTCCGAATGCGGACTGGCTGTTCAGGCAGAGCTCAACGCCGAGGTAGCCCATGTCCTGCTTGCCCGCGGCGTTCAGTATCGTTGCGAACTCGTTCGCGTCGCTGTAGTCCCCCTTGCCTGCCAGCGTATAAACATCGCCGAAAATCCAGTCAGGGTTCTCATGGCTCCCCTTCATCCTCTCCTTTATTATCCCCGATGAAAGCCTCCTTGCCTCCTCATCTGAAAGGTCTGAAAGCGTCCTCCACTCGTTTCCGTTTTTCAGCGGTATGCCCAGCTCCTGCAGGAAATGCACTGCGCCTGACTCGGAGCCTGACACGCCCGGGATGTAGGGGTCCATGGAGAATTCCAGCGCCTTGTGTATGGGCCTTGTTGTCTTGCCCCATATGCGCAGCCCGCGCTCCACGCTGATTCTGCCTGTTGAGACAGCATCCTTGAGTATCTCCTTGTTGAGCCCGAACAGCCCCCAGTCAGGGCCTATGGAGTCTGTCTGCGAGTCGCCTATGGCGCCGACAACGCCCAGCTCGCTCAGGTCCTTGTTGTCCGGGCTCATTGCCCTTGCCAGCAGGTAGGCTATGCCTGAGCCTGAGACGTTCCCGTCCATGCCCATGGCATAGGTGTTTATCTGGTGCAGCCTGTCCTTCAGCACCTCGCCCTGCGGCTGGTGGTGGTCAAGCACGACGACAACCTCGCCTGATTTCATCAGCCTTGATTGTATGGCGTCAAGCTGGCCTGAGCCCATGTCAGCGAAGATCGTCAGCCTGTTCCCTTCCCTTGAAAGTTTTTCAACCACGTCGGCTGTCAGCTGCCGGACAAAGGAGAGCCTGAAGCGCTTGCCGTCGCGCAGCAGCGCCTTCGCGATTATCGCGCCCGAGCAGATGCCGTCGCAGTCGTGGTGGCTTACCACCCTGACCTCGCCGCTGAAGGGCTTTATCACCTCGGCCGTGTTGTTTGCCTTCAGAACCAGCGCCTCAACCTTGTCCAGCATTCAATCACCAAAACCACCCTTGAATGCACCTGCAGTTCCAGTGGCATATTGCAGTGTGCATGCGACCGCCCTCTATGATGGTTATGTCCGGCAATGAATAAATAATAGAGAAAACAGATGCTTTCAGAAACCAGTGCTCTTTGTGAAATGCATCTCCAGCAACAGACATCAGAACTGACTGGAACAAACGGCGCCGGGCTGCGGCATCAAACCGGCGTGTATTTCTTCTCCAGGTCCTGCCACGCAGACTCCCTGCTCTTGCCCCTTGTGATGTGCACCACGATGCCCGCGACAGCGCCCATGACGCCAAGGATCATCAGCAATTCCCACGGCAGCCGCGTGCACGGCTCGGTCTGGTAGCTTCCGAAGCAGCAGTAGCCTGACGTGTAGGTCAGGTTGCCGCACCTGCAGCCTGTTTCAGGAATCGGCCCGGGCTGGCACGCAACATTGCTCGCGCAACCCTCATCTGTCTGGCCGTCGCAGTCGTCATCAAGGTTGTTGCCGCATATCTCGGCGACGGGCTGCACGCCGCCTGTGCAGTTCGCGAAGACGCCGCTGACACATATCTTTGTCCCGAATGTGCACGCGCCCGCGTCAGTGCCGCATTGCGACTGGATGTTCTCGTCAATCTGGCCGTTGCAGTTGTCATCAATATCGTTGCATGACTCGGGCACAGGCCTGCCGCCGTTGTAGCACTGGCAATGCGAAGCGGAAACCGAGCCGCCTCCGCCTACGTTGTCTATGATGCCATCGCAGTTGTTGTCAAGCTGGTCGCAGACTTCCGCTACAGATGCAGGGCAGCCTGTCCAGACGCCATTGGTGCATGTTTCGTTGCCAACCGCGCACTGGCCGAAACGGGTTGCGCTGCATAGTCTTGTGCTGCCACTGGTGCAGGCGCAGTCAGCAGAGCAGCTGGACGGGCTCTCGCCGGAGTCGCAGAAGCCGTCGCCGCAGAACCCGCCCTGCTTCAGGCCGTAGGCTGAGAAGCCTGATACATCTGCCTGCAGGTAGTCAGCAGTCGTGTCAGCTGTTGAAGTCACATCAGTCCAGTTCCCTGCGCAGGAGCTGCTTGCGAAGCTCCAGTCCGCGCACCTCTGCATCTTCAGGTTACCCTCGCTGGACACGTTGATGCCTCTGTAGGATATGCGTATCCTGGCGCTGCCCGCGGAGTATGTGCTGTTCACCGCAAACACTCTGATGAAGCCTGTTGC
>VGIZ01000091.1 GCA_016867675.1 Candidatus Aenigmatarchaeota archaeon
AGAACGTCGGCTATGACTTTGACAACAACTACGGCACAAACGGGCTTGTCTGGAACCTGACAGGCTCGAACACCACGCTCAAAGCCAAGATAATAAACACAGGCACCATAAACCTCTACAGCTTCGCCTTTGACATAATCATAAACGACTCAATTATATACGAGGTTGGCGTGAACACAACGAGCCAGAAAACGCAGGCCAGCCCGCTGAAGCCAGGGCAGACGACAATACTGGTCATGAACGTAACCCAGGACTACAACGACACCCTGACCGAGGTGAACATACGCAACGCCGTCTGCCCGGGCAGGTCCATAACAAGGGACATCTAATTCTATTTAATACTGACAGCCAATAAGTTATATTAGGGTGCGGAGGGCGCGGATGGCTGAAGCCGAACCAGGCAGGGACAGGATAATACAGGAGCTCATAACCCATATCAACAGCCTTGAGCAGAAGATAAACATGCTGAAGGAGGAGCTCAGCGAGGCAAATGACCTGCAGACGGTCAACCGGCTGGACATCATCAACCTGAAGAACGAGATAGAGAAGATCAAGATATCCGTGCCTGTCCTTGCCCCTGACATTGCGGACAGGATAAAGGGCATGGAAAAGCTCATGGAGAAGCAGGACCACACAGGCAGCATACAAAAGATGATAGGCGACATGGAGCAGCTCAAGAAGGCGGTGCGCGGCATAAGCCCCGAAACCATCGAAGAGATGCAAAGCGAGATATCTGCGTTATACGAGATGGTGAGCAGGAGGCAGCCGCAGGAGCAGGCAGGGGCTCAACCAAGCAAAGAGGTGGCTGAGCTGAAGAAGCAACTGGCGGAGCTGGAGATCAAAGCGGTTCCCGTACCGCACTGCAGTAAGTGCGGCGCAGTGCTCAAGCCCGGCGCAAGGTTCTGCGGAAGGTGCGGCAAAAAACTTTGAGTGATGATAATGAAGACATGCAAAAAGTGCGGACTGGATTACCCTGACTCCGAAAACTTCTGCACAGAGTGCGGCTCAAGGCTGGAGAAAATTTCCATACCCGCCCCTGACGAGGGCCACGAGGACATACGGAAGGATATTGAGAAGCTCTTGACAAAAACAGCCGCCATGGAGAAGAGGTTCCAGGAGCGCCATGAGGATGTCGCAAGCAGCTCTTCGGCGGGGCTTTCCAGGCTGGCAGGCAAGCTGGGCGCGCTGGAGAAGAGGGTCTACAAGCAGCCGATGCCTGCAGCCAGCGGCGAGCTCGCTTCTATGGCAGCCAGCGTGGGCGAGCTTGAGAAGCGCATGGGCAGGCTTGAGGATTCTATACCCGAAGTCGAAGTACCTGAAGGATTGGAGGCAAGGATAGCCACCCTTGAGAAGCAGGTCAGGCGCGCAGGCAAGGAAGCCATGCGCGTCGCAAAGGCAAAGCACATGCCTGACAGGGACAAAATGGGCATAGTCAGCGACATAGGCGAGCTTGAGGGCAGAATTGACAGGCTTGAGGCGCTCGCCGGCAAGGCCCCGGAGGCATCAGGGCTGCACCGCATGGCCATGGAAAGGCGCATCAGCTCGCTGGACAGGAAGATAGCGTCCATGGGGTCAGGCCTGAAGTCATTCGTGAACATAATCAAGGACAACGAGGGCACAATAGCCTCCCTGAGGTCAGAGCTTCAGACATTTGCAAAGCACAGCGACATGGCGGGGCTGAGAAAGGCGCTCGCTGCGGAGGACGAAAAAACCGCGCTGAAGCTGTCCGAGCTGGCCTCCGCGAGGAAGGAGGCCGAGAAGGCCATATCCAGGATAGAGAAAGCGGCGAAACAGGGACCAAAACCCGGCAGCATAAGGATTGAGGAATGGCTGAGGAAGGCGGGAAGCGAGTTCGCCACGAAAGAGCAGGTTGACGGGCTGCTGGTCGACGTGGATGCGCGGGTGGCGGAAAAACTCAAGCCGCTGGAGAGCTTCCGCGAGAAGGTCATGGTCATTGCAGGGCTTGCGCTGGAGCAGCAGGAGAAGTTCAAGGAGCTGAAGTCCTCAACCCTTGGCATGGTCAGCAGGAGGCTTGAGCAGACGGAGTCGGCTGTCTCCAAGCAGCTTGAGCAGATGAAGACAAAGGCAGACAGCTCGGCAGCAGCAGGCTCGGCTGCGGCTGACGCAATCAAGGCGAAGACAGAAGGCGACATCGCATCGCTCAGCGAGAGCCTGTCGCGCGTTGAGGAGTTTGAGAACAGGCTCAGCGGCGAGCTTGAGGCGCTGAAGGAGTCTGCCGCCCACATGCACGACATTGAAGCGCTGAAGGAACTCATGGAATCGTGCAATGCGCGGCTGTCAACATTCAAGCAGATGCTGGCGTCGCAGGCAAAGGCCACGGACGAGCTTTCGCAGCTCAAGGCGCAGATGGAGTCCGAGCAGGAGCGGTCTCTTGACGAGATGAACTCGCGCATAAGCGAGGCGGTGCAGGAGATAAAGGCGCAGGGCAACAGCATAGTCGCTGACATGGAAAGGAAGATGAACGAGTCGCTGACAGCAGGACTCAAGAGCATTGACGAAACCAGGGCAAGGATGGACGGGGAGATGAAGCTCGTGCTGGACACGCTTGCCCGCTCGCAGGGCTTTGACAAGGCCGTGGACTCAGAGCTCGCGTCGCTGAAGTCGGAGATGGGGCGCATTGACAGCAGGATAAAGGCCGCCGTGGCAGGCGAGAAGGGCGCGCTTGATGAGGCCATAGCGAAGGAGCTGAAGAGGCTGCAGAAAACCAGCAAGGACGCGGAGCAGAGGCTTGCCGTTCTAAAGGACAGCTGGGACAAGGTAATCAAGGAAACGGTGAGGAAGAATGTTGACGAGTTTGAGAAGCTCAGGAAGGTCTACAGCGAATCGCTGGAGAAGCTGAAGGATATGGACATCAGCGTGAAGTCCGTTGCGGACAGGGTCATGAAGGATGTGGAGAAAAGGCTGGGCGAAGAGGGCAGGGCAAACGCCGCGCTGAAGAAGGAGTTTGAGTCCGCCCTGAAGGAAATGAGGATGACCAACAGGGATTCTCAAGAAAAGCTCTCCATGGTGAAGGAGTTCATATCCAACACGGAATCAAGGCTCGGCGCCGACGTTGAGGGGCTTGAGCGGCGCGTGGACAAGCTGTCCAAGATACAGCAGAAGATGGAGCTCGAGGAGCTCTCGCCGAGGAGGAAGGTAAGGCAGGGCTGACAAGGGAAGGAGGATACTCACGACTGCAAACAAAGCCGTCAGGCGTGCATAAGGACGCGAATGCGCATGTCTGATGGAGACGAAATTCAACAAGGGTGATGATGGTGACGCGCATGAAGAAAAAGATTGACGACCTGGACAGCGGCATTAAGAAGCTGATGGAAAGCCTGCACGGCGAGGAGATTGAGGAGAGGGTGGAGGCGAAGTTCAGCGAGCTGCGCAGCGAACTGGAAGCCAGG
>VGIZ01000092.1 GCA_016867675.1 Candidatus Aenigmatarchaeota archaeon
TATGAGCACCCAGCCGATGATGAACGATAGCGCGCTGAGCCTGAACGCCTTCCTTGTATAAATATATTCCGCGGACTCGTCGGGGTAGCGGCTGCTCAGCTCGCAGTAGCTGAGCCCTGTGAACGCGGCCATGACTGCGGCAATGATGAAGGAGAGCCAGACGCTGTTGCCCGCGAGGCCCGCGCCCTTGCCGAGCAGCACGAAGATGCCCGCGCCTATTATGATGCCCACGCCGTAGAATATGTCATCCCTCAGGCTGAGCTCCTTCTTCAGGCGGTATTCATGTCTGCCCATGCAATAATGTTGTCGTCCTGTGCTTTTATTCACGGAGAACATTAAGAAGATAGTTGAATCCTCGCATATCCCAGAACAACCAGGCGATAGTGAGACAAGGAAATAATACCTACTAATATTTCCTTGTCTCGCATATAGCGAGACCACCTTTGCTGTGGATTATAAAGTGGTCTCACTAGAGAATGCCGTGATACTATGAAGCATTCGCTGAAAACCGGGCTCAGCTTCGGCATGACATCCGGCGTAATAACAACGCTGGGGCTGATGGTCGGCCTGCATTCCGGCACGCATTCGGTCCTCGCAGTGATAGGCGGCATAATAACCATAGCCATAGCCGACGCGTTCTCCGACGCGGTCGGCATCCACATGTCCGAGGAGTCGGAGAACCGGCACCCGGCCCGCGAGATATGGGAGTCAACAGGCGCGACCTTCCTTACCAAGCTCATGATTGCATTGTCCTTCGTGGCGCCAGTCCTGCTGCTGCCGCTTGATTTTGCCATAACAGCCAGCGTGATATACGGCGTCATACTCCTGGGGCTGCTGAGTTTTTATATCGCAAATATTGAAGGCAAAGCCACGTTCCCTGTAATGGCGGAGCATATCACCATAGCAATCGTAGTCATAGTCATCGCGCACTTCGTCGGCGACTGGGTGCGCGTGATATTCGGTGGTTAGATGCCTCCCTTCATCTTCGTCCATGGCAAGAACTTTGAGCTCTCGCTAGCCGAGCTTGTGTCGCTGGCAGGCAGGCGGCCTGAGGAAGCAAGCCCCGAGTTCTCGGTCTTTGACCTTCTGGAAGCCAAGGACATGATGGGCAGGCTTGGCGGCACGCTGAAGATAGCGCAGGTCGTCAGCATGCTTGACACCGACGCCGGCCAGGACGTCGTCGGAAGGGCCATAGAAAAGCATTTCCATGAGTTCATGAAGGGTGTGGCAGGCAACAGGCTGGTATTCGGCGTTTCCTTCTATGGAGGAGAGGGCGACAGGACATTCGTTGAGCAGAAGATAAAAGAACTCGGCAAGGCCGAGGGCATGAAGGTCTCGGCGGCGCACGCCAAGGGCAGCAGCAACATAATCACCCACACGCAGGTTCTGGAAAAGAGAATCCTGCGCAGCGGCTTTGAAGTCCTGCTCTGCATGGGCAGGAAGCACCTCTACGTCGCCAAGACCATCGCTGTCCATGACCCGTTTGAGTTCAGGAAGCGGGACCTGAAGCGACCGATACAGCGGCCCATCTATTCAATCCCGCCAAGGCTCGCGCGCATAATGCTGAATCTTTCCGGTGCAAAAAGGGGGGATGTTGTTATGGACCCGTTCTGCGGCATAGGCACAATCCTCGGCGAAGCCAGCCTGATGGGCATGCGCGTCATCGGCATTGACACCAAGGATTCCTGCATCGGCGACACGCGCAAGAACCTGCGCTGGCTGGAGAAGGAATACAAGATAAAGATACCTGACATGGAGAACATCATAAGAAAGGAAGATGCGAGATGGCTCAGCAGCCACTTCAAGGAGGACAGCATTGACGCCATCGCAACGGAGCCGTACATGGGCCCGCCGCTGAAGCGCCGCCCTGACCGAGTCAGGGCGATGCAGATTCTTGACAGCCTCAAACAGCTCTACGAGCACTCGCTGAGGGAGATGCTGACCTGCCTAAAGCCGGGCAGGCGCATCTGCATGGTGAGCCCCGCCTTCATAGTCAAGAACAAATTCTACGGCCTGCCCATAGCGGAGATGGCGGGGAGGCATGGCGGCAGGGTTGTCAATGTCCTTGGCAACTCAGGCATCAACGCCCGCCCGCCGCTGCGCGACTTTGAGGAGCGCCACAACACCATCAGGGAAATCCATGTTATTGAGAAGGTCGCGCACTAGCTTAAAAAGTTTAGTTCCAATCAGTTCTATGGCAGTAAAATTGGAGATACCCGAACATATCGCTGCGGCGAGGGGACATATGAGGAAAGGTGAATACCACCTCGCAACCTCGCAGTATTGTTCTGCAGGCGCAGGCTCCAGCAGGGCGTATGAGCTTGAGGCCAAGCTGTCTCTTCTGATGCTGCACAGGCTTGCTATGCTCTCCAACGAAGCTTGCATGGAAGCTTACATGGCTTGCGCGCAACTGGAGTCGGATGTCAGGGAGGCCGAAGACGAGCTGAGTTCTGTTGGTCCGGCCAGCGGCTCTGAGACAACAGCGGCGCGAATGCAGCTTGAAGCCCGCCTTTCGCCCGAATTCAGCGCCACAGCTTCTGCGAAGCAGCGCAGGCAGCGTGAGTATGAAACGGACATGAGGAACGTATGGGAAAGGCTTGTCGGCGCGGTTGATGAGATGCAACTGCTGCTGGCTGATGACATCTAAGCATGGGAGTTTCGAGAATATGGCTCCATACAGGTGCGGCAGAGAGCTGGTCTTCCCCGTCCTGTCGGACGGAGGGGATACGATGCCCGTAGAGCTGATTAAAAGGGCGAGGGCATTTGAAGAAAGCGGCTTCGGCGAAGGCGTTTCCGGCAGGATAAGTTACAGAGGGCATTTTCCGTCGCAGCAGGGTGTTGCAAGCTTCACAGAGATACATTTTTTGCTGAATATGACACAAGCGATGACCTGCACATGATGATTAGACAGATTAACGAGGCGCTGACTACAAAATACAGCAAGGTTTTATGAGTTAGTTGAAGTGTATCAATAAAACTAAGAATCAGCCCTTCGCCATCATCGTCCTGCTCTCTATCCTGCCGTCGCGCCATGCGATGGTCCGGACCAGCTTCCCGTCGGCATGGCGCGCCTCAATCTGCGGCCTGCCGCCCTCGTGCGACAGCACAAGGCTCCAGTCCCTGCCGAATTTTTTGTTAGCCTCGGCCCTGACGAGCCTGACGATTTTCTTCATGTCCATTGCAGGCTGCCTGGGCATATGAGCATTTAGCAATTGCTGCTTTAAACCTTATCATCAATTCTTCTCATGGTCAGCGAGCCGTTCAAGGATTATCTCTCGGATGCAGAAACAGGTGAATTCCTAGTAGATGAGCTGCTGCTCAGGCTGCCTGAGCGGCTTGGCATGCAGAGGGTTCTT
>VGIZ01000093.1 GCA_016867675.1 Candidatus Aenigmatarchaeota archaeon
GGTTTTGATGGACCAGTCGGGATTTGAACCCGAAACCTCTCGCAGTATGGTATGGCTACAAACCAAATGCCATGCGAGCGATGACGGCTGCCTTTTCGAGCAACTACCGTTGATCTACTGGCCCTCACCAATAATTCTCTTAACCAGCGTTTTAATGCTTTCGCTTTTTATCGTGCCCATCGCCTTCTCGTCCCAGAAGCCCTCCAAAGGCTTACTGAAGTTGCCGTCCCTGTGATACCTGTGCGCCTGCATCAGCCGCTCGGCGACGTCGATGTCGCGGACAAAGACGGCTTCCTTTGTTTTTCCCTCGCTGAATTCACCCCACAGCGACACGAGTTCCTTGGCCATGTTTTTGTCAAGACCGGACAGCATTTCCTTCATGGCCTCCCGTTCGCGCGCGACCTTCTCTTTCTCGTGCATCCTGCCTTCCTTCGGCCAGTTCTCCTTCGTGATGATGTCGCCGACCTCTGCCTCGGCAAGGTCATGCAACAGCGCCATCTTCACAGCCTTGTCCCTGTTTCCGTCAAACGGCAGCGTGAGCGCCATGACAGCCACCATCCAGCTGTGGTCAGCGCTGCTCTCAGGGGCGCGCACGCCGCGCTCAACCCAGCCCTGCCGCCTGACGGACTTGAGCTTGGCGGCAATCTCTAGGAATTTTTCAATCTCCATGCTATCCCCTTGAACCAATAAGGTAGACCGAGATTAATATGATTGCCCCTCCGATGAGCTGCACCGCTGTCAGTGTCTGTCCCAACCACACGAACGACAGGACGGCTCCCGCCAGCGTCTGGACGACCAGCGATGACGCAAGGACCCATGGCTTGAGCTTCTTGAACGAGTAAAGCCACAGCGGCAGCCCGATGACGTTGAAGAGCAGGGATGCTGCCAGTATCAGCAGCAGGTTTTCCATGCTGATAAGAAAGCCTGCAAGCGGAACGAAGGCAACAGCCAGCAGAACAAACACAGGCAGCCCAAGCAGGTCCAGCCCCAGCGCCAGCTTCATGGGGTTTGCGTTCTGCATCACCCTTGCGGAGAGTATGTAGCTGTGCGAGAGCAGAACGAGGGCGATGACAATAAGCATGTCCCCCAGCAATACCATCCCGAAGATGTTTGCCCCGCCTGTCGTGACAAGGAATGCGCCGATTATCAGCGTCGCGATCAGGAACAGCTTGCTTTTCCTGACCTTCTCCTTCAGCAGCAGCACGCTCCATGCGAAAACGAATGCAGGCTCAAGCTGGACCATGAAGACCGACCTTATGGCCAGCGTGAAGCTGACGCCGAACGTGAGCAGTAGCCCTCCCAGCAGCCCCCTTTCAATGAATATCCCGATGAAGTCCCTTCGGCGCGCATTTACAATCTTCCTCAACCCCTCGCCTGCGAAGAACATGGAAGCCAGAAGCACCAATGGCAAGGCGAAAGCCGTGGAGATGACAGCATAGACGAAGGGATGAACGGTTTTCGTCACGGCCGACATGATAACAATAGAAAATCCTATGAAAACACCGGACAACAAACCAAGCAGAATGTCCCTCTTGTTCATCAATGGGCCAGGGCAGAATCGAACTGCCAATCTCCGCCTTGTAAGGGCGGCGTCATAGCCGCTAGACCACTGGCCCGTGCGCCGACCGGGAATCGAACCCGGATTGCAAGCTGTTTCCATCTTCGGTTTGGGAAGCTCACGTCCTTCAGTGACACAGACAGCTACCACTAGACTACCGGCGCCTGTTGCCTGTATTCTAATTTTTAATCTATCTGCTTTTAAGAAGAATTACGCCGGGAGAGGGATTTGAACCCTCGCTCGCTTTCGCGAACAGGTTATCTGCCTCCTTCAGCACATGGTGCGGGAAGGCTGATAGCAAACTTGCGCACATTTTTCGATGGTTACCGAAACAAGTTCTGCGCCTTAGACCATTACCGCCAACAGCATTTAACCGATGGACTCGGCCATCCCGGCTTGCTTTAACTTCTTGTTGCTGCGGGGTTTTATAACCTTAAGAAACGCTGATAAACGGCATGCCGCGCCGCCGCACGATTTTTGACCCTCCCCTGCGCAGTTTTATAAGCGTTGAGGGTCATATAGGAATTATTAAGAAAGGGGTGGTTTGATGGCCATAAGGATTGCAAGCGTTTCTGAGCTCTGGGCTAAGGATGTTTTCACGGACAAGGGAAACTACTGCGGGAAGATAGAGGACCTTGAGTGCGACCTCAGGAGATTCAAGGTTAGGTCGCTGATAATCAGGGCAGTCAAGGGTTCGTACCTTTCCAAGATGCTCGGCGGCAAGAAGGGCATGATAGTCCCGTTCCCGATGGTGAACGCCGTCGGCGAAGTGGTGATAATCAAGCACATAACTACGCCGGCAAGCGAGGAGACCGTTGACATAGGCGAGGACAAGAGCGGCGCGACAGGCCCGTCGCCTATGGGAATGGGTTAAGAACTGGGCGGCCAATTCATTTTTTGAATCCGCCGGTAAATTTTATTTTTCTTGTCAGGATTTTAGGCCTGCCGCGGGTGACGAGGACCATGTCCTCCACGCGGAGCCCGTACTTTTTCCTTTCATACACGCCTGGCTCTATCGTTATGACCATGCCCGGCTTCAGCGGGCCCTTCACCCTTTCATGCACGCGCGAGCCCACGCCGTGGCCTATGCTATGCTTCACCTTGTAGCCCTTCTGCCGCATCAGCTTCTTCCAGGACCCGTTGATTTCCTTCAGGCTTCTGCCGGCAACGGCTTTGCCTATGCATTTTCTCTGCATCTCCAGTGCATCCCTGTAAAACCTCCTGAACTTCTTCCCGCCCTTTGCCTTTGGCATGTGCATCCTCGTCACGTCAGTGCATTGTCCGCCAACCTTGAAGCCGATGTCAAAAATCACAGGCTCGTATTCCCTGACAATCTTTTGTCCCGGCTTGTGATGCACATAGCCCGCGTTCCTGCCCGAGGCAATGATAGGCTGGAAGGCAAGGCCCGCCCCAAGCCTCTTTGCCCTCGCGCGTATCTCGCGCGCGACATCCCGCTCGCTCCTGCCGAAGGGATTGTCCAGCTCGCGGAAAATCCTGTCCGTCACGTCTATTGCCCGCTTTATGTTCGCCAGTTCTTTGGCAGTCTTCGGTCGGGTCAGCGGCGCCCATCTTTTTCTTGCTGGAGCCATGCGCTTATTTGGCTTTCTTCCCATAAATTAATCATGCTGCGGATAAAGCTGGACGAGATGCTCGCAGACAGCGAATCGCTGGAAGGCATAGCGAGGCAGATAGGCTTCGGCGCCATACTCATCTACCCGACGGACACAGTCTACGGCATCGGAT